>NZ_JASOLS010000180.1:0-267 GCF_030215295.1 Corynebacterium sp. UMB6689
TAGCCTGAAAGGATGACGCTTGAGTGAACTTACAACGCCTAGACCACCAAAATAAGGAGGAGCTGTCTTTATTAGAAGTGGCTTATGAAATTTTGGCTGAGAGTAATGAAGTTTATGATTTCAATCAATTATTAGCAGCTGTGCAAGAATATCTTGACTTGACCGATGACCAAGTGGCTCAACGCATGGTCACCTTCTATACCGAATTAAATACTGATGGAAGTTTCATTTCCTTGGGAGAAAACCGCTGGGGCTTACGGGCTTGGT
>NZ_JASOLS010000181.1:0-267 GCF_030215295.1 Corynebacterium sp. UMB6689
ACTTTTTCTTGTCTTTTAGGGAGTAGCTTATTGTAAACCTTCATTAAATCGTGATTACTATCTTCACTGTAATTATCGTAGACGAGTTCTAAAGGGTTAATGTGAAGAGCTTTTGCTAAAAGTGCTATCTTGTCTCTCTTCATATTGTCTATCATGCCGTTTTCCCATTTTCTTACAGTAGATTTTCCTACTCCTACAATCTCACCAACTTCCTCGAGGGTTAGGCCTAGTTCTAACCTTCTTCCTTTAATATCATACATTTTAATT
>NZ_JASOLS010000182.1:0-267 GCF_030215295.1 Corynebacterium sp. UMB6689
GGTGCGGATGGTGTCGCCGATATTGGTGGGCACTCTATCAAGTGCAAGGGCCTAGGCCCGCGTACCCCTATTAAGAATCCTTGGGACGGGAAAAAGCTTAATACGCCTGCCACGCCGACGGTAACCCCGTCCGGCCCCGAATCACACTAACCAATTCTTTTTCGCGATGGAAGGTAAACCCCAATGGCAACAACTAATCTAACCGCCTACCTGCCCAAACCGCTCACTATCAACGTTGGGGACTGGACGCTTGTTAGTCCGGTCCCC
>NZ_JASOLS010000183.1:0-267 GCF_030215295.1 Corynebacterium sp. UMB6689
ACTTATTGTTTTTCCATCAATTGTTCTATATTTTTATTTAACCTATCAAGTTGTCTCATGATGATATAATTTTGGACATGCAAAGCACTTAAGCCACCAGATGCTGCATCTGAGTTGTTCAATAGTACTTCCAAATCATCCTTATTAAGGTCTTCAAGATTAAAATCTTCTACAAGTTTTTCATATTTCTTTTCATCGTTTTTATCAAATAATGCCATATATCATATCTCCTCCGTTTTTACTATATCAAAGAACTAAATTTTTCAA
>NZ_JASOLS010000184.1:0-266 GCF_030215295.1 Corynebacterium sp. UMB6689
TATAAATTATGAATAATATTAGAGAAATAAAAAAATTATTCATCTAAGATATTTTACTAATAAGAAAATTCTAAAAAATATAGGTGAGCGGACTTCATATAATTTATTGTTTAGTGTCTAGAGTATTTCATAAATAAAAAAGCACGGAAACTCCGCGCTCTTATCTCCATACAGAGTAAAAAAGTCCTTGTATAGTATGAGGAGTAATGACTGGGCTGGTCGGTAGGTAAGACCCAGTCTAAAAGAAAGTAGTATTATATAAATAC
>NZ_JASOLS010000185.1:0-266 GCF_030215295.1 Corynebacterium sp. UMB6689
TTTCATTAACATATCGTGAAATATCATTTTGAGGAATTCTAACAGAAGTTTCTATTGGTAGTGTAAGTTGGGTCATGTTATAATTTTTATACATAAGGCACCTCGTTAATTTAGTTTAGTGACATTTATTAAATTATACGAAAGTGCCTTATTTTTTTAAAGTATTTCAATGTAAAATTACATATAAATACAAAGTATTTTGGCGAGACTCTTGAGGGAACAGGACAAGTTGAAGACTACAGGCTGAAGCTGTCCCCTAAGAAAAC
>NZ_JASOLS010000186.1:0-264 GCF_030215295.1 Corynebacterium sp. UMB6689
CCGAAGAGTCGACGCTTCCAGGATGGCGGCGCCGGAACGATAGCAAGGTCGTCGGCCTTGCTTAGAAATGGCGCCTTTGCCAAGGCATGCCCGAGGCGAAGTAAATAGGGGTAGGGATCTACCCGCTGGTCATGTTTGAGAGCAAGCACAAGATTGCGCAGGGCCCCCTCATACCAGTCGAGACACCATACGTTAGAGAGGTATACCCGCAAATATGCAGACACGTCGAATGGAGATTCATCAAAGATGCCGCTGCATTCTTGG
>NZ_JASOLS010000187.1:0-263 GCF_030215295.1 Corynebacterium sp. UMB6689
CACAGGAAGGTCAGGTTCTTGATGTTGGTAAAGCCACCTGCTTGCCAGGGGATGAGGTGGTGGACTTGGCAGTAATCAGCTGGTTTGTTGCAGCCTGGTCTTGAGCAGGTGTGGAATTCCGCGTGCAGGCTAAGACGCTGGTTGAGGTTTGCTCCACGTTCTAGCCGCCAAGTGTTGATGGGCCCATCAAGAGGGTGGACGAGGGTGGCGTAGCCTATTTCGGCAAACTTGTGGGTGAGAAACTCTGCGCCTGTCATGCGCGC
>NZ_JASOLS010000188.1:0-263 GCF_030215295.1 Corynebacterium sp. UMB6689
TTGTAGAAGTTTACTTCCAGAAAAAAACACCCCTTAATTATAAGGGATGTTTTGAGGAAGATTTTATGAAAGGTTAAAAAATGATAATGATGTCTGCTGTAATATCAAATTATTTATCCCCATTACAGGCGGAATGCCTGTGACACCTATATTTCATAAAAGGAGTTTTAACCATTCAAATCTTATCAAGCTAATGCTTGCTATAAACCTCATAATGTCATCCTAGCAAATATATCTATTAAAATCTATAAATTATGAATAAT
>NZ_JASOLS010000189.1:0-263 GCF_030215295.1 Corynebacterium sp. UMB6689
GGAGGGTTGGTTAGTTTTCTGGCACGTCTAAGCACTTCATCAAATTCATCAGTCATCTACTGGTTCACCTCGCTTTCGTTCTTCTCGTGATAAAACGCTATTCATTACACCAACTAATTCTTGATCAGATAAGGGCGGTTGAGTGAAGCGTTGATTCCAATCTTGGCAAATAGAAATGCAGCATTCTGGGCTAACATTGGCTTTTAGAAGCGTTCCAAAGGCTTTAGTGAAAAAGTTATTGCGGCCACCTTGAGAAATTCCGG
>NZ_JASOLS010000018.1:0-52372 GCF_030215295.1 Corynebacterium sp. UMB6689
TCGGCCCGGTACCAACTACCCGGAACACGACAGTACCGAGTCCCCAGAACACCGGTACCAAAAACTCGCATCTGACAGTTGGCGCTCCTTCTTTGAGTCCAAAACATGGACGTGCGCATTCCCTCGAGCGTGAATTTTCAAAAAATCCCTTGCCTGGTTCACCTCTCTTCGATATCCATTTCCCAGGAAGTTGTTTTTCTGAGGCTTGAGTGTCGTGAAAAACAACTCTGAAACAACTTTGCCAACAACTGTGTCTAGTTTAGAGCTCCCCTTTGTTGTGAAAAAGCAGGTCAGATAGGTTGTTGCTGGTTGTTTGTAGTTGTTTCGAGGTTGTTGTGAGTTGTTCGCGGTAGTTGTAGGCAGCGGCATGCGGCCTGGAGGGGGCTGAACCAGGGCTAATCCAGCTCTTGGTTCAGCTCCTCGCGCACCTTGGTGATGATTTCTCCGAGGAAGCCCTCGCAGCCATCGGTGATGATGGGGAATGTGGAGTCATCCTCGATGACACCCAGCGTGAACAGCAGGTCGCGGGTGATGGCGTGTGTGTAGTCGTATTCCGGGTTGAACTCCCACTCTCCACGGAATAAATGGACTAGTTCGAAGGAGAGCTGAGGAATGCCCTCCGGTTCGGCGTAGGCATAAGGGATGTTGTGCATGATGACCTGCGTTGCCCAGAGCGGATCGTTCATGGCCTTGCGGCCATATTTGGTGAGCTTGATCTGCGTCGTTGTGGTCTTGAGCCAATCCAGGTCCGTGAGGAATCCGCGCAGGTTCAGCAGCGGCTGGTGGTAGTCCTCGCGCTTAACATCATCAAAATCATTGGGGCTGTTCAGGCCTTCCTTGAGGCGGGCGACAGCCGCCTGCTTCAGGTAGCCGGCCCCGGTGAGGCGCGGAAATTCTTCGATGACCTCGAGGTATTCGCGCACGCGTTGGCCTACGTGGGCGGCGATGGCGTCGTCAAGCGCCGGCAGCTCATAGTCGGGACGCAGCTCCGGGTAGGCCTCGTGGATTTCCGCGCGCCATTCCTCCAGCATCTCCGAGGACGGCACCGGGATGTCCTCGAAGGGAGTGGAGCGGAAAGGATCAAGGGGGAGATCCCCGGGCAGCGCGGGCTTGGTGCCGCCTTCCAGGTTGGCGGCCTCCGTGCCCATGGTGGCCAGGCGCTGTGCTACTGCCGGCGGGAAGAACGTGGTGAGGCGCTGATGGATTTGGTCCAGTGTGTAGTTGGGGAAGAGCGCGAAGATGCGCTCCATGCTCTCCGTGGGCACGGCCATGTAGGCCATGGTCGCCTGGACATCGAGGACCACCTTGAACATCGCCTCGGCACTGCCCAGTTCACTCATAAGATCGGGGCCTTCACCGGCGATGAGGGCCGGCAGACCCATGACGACGTGCGAACTATCGGCCACGCTGATGCTGATATTCCAGGCGCCGTCCGAGGGGTGGTAGTGCGCTACTTCCCGGAATGTTTCGAAAAAGTCCTGGTCGATGATGGTGAGGACGTCGATCGGCGTGCCTTCTTCACCCACGAGGATTCCCGGATGGGAGGGCTCGAGGCCGAGCGCGGCGTGGACGATGATCATCATCTCGCCCACGGTGAGTTCCGCGGGGGCGGCGACGAAGCGGGACGTGGTGAAGAAGGGATTCTCCACGTCGATGCGGACGTTCCTAGCGAGGTTCATAGTGCCCGACAGTATTAGAAAACCGTGCTATTCGCGCGCCAACGCTTCGCCCACGCGCTTGCCCGAGTGGATGCAGCCACCAAGGAAGGTGCCCTCTAATGCGTTCTTTCCGTGCATACCGCCGCCGCCAAAACCAGAGGCCTCGCCGCAGGCGTACAGCCCAGGAAGAACTGTGCCATCGGGGTTCAGGCACTGGCCATCCAAGTTGGTCTCCAGGCCGCCGAGCGTCTTGCGGGTGAGGAACTTCAGGCGCACCGCGATGAGTGGGCCCTTGGTTTCATCCAGGATGCGGTGCGGGGGAGCAACGCGAATGAGCTTATCGCCTAAGAATCCGCGGGCAACGCGGAGGTAGTTGACTTGGGCGTCTTTGCTGAAGGCATTATCCAGCTGGGAATCGCGATTTTCCAGGATTTTTCTAAGTTGGGGTACCTCAATGGTGGGGGAGCCCTCAGGCGCAATGCGGTTCATTCCGGCAACGAGATCCTCCAGGTTATCTTCTACGACCCAATCGATTCCGTTCTCCATGAAAGCTTTGACTGCCACGTGTGTGCCGGGGCCGAGCTTGCCGGCGAGCTTCTTGAATTCCTTGTCCGTCAGGTCCGGGTTCTGCTCCGAGCCGGAGAAGATGAACTCCTTGTCCACGATGGTCTGGTTGAGCACGAACCAGGAGTAACCGTGCCCGGTCTGGCCAATGTGGGCCAAGGCCGCAAGGTTATCGGTGCCGGGGAAAAGGTTGGTAGGCAGTCGGTTGCCTTCGGCGTCGAGCCACAGCGCTGACGGACCGGGGATGATGCGGATGCCGTGGCCGGGCCAGATGGAATTCCAGTTGGTCATGCCCTCGGTGTAGGCCCACATGCGGTCCGTGTTGACCATGGAGGCGCCCGCCTGCTGGGCGATGTCTATGCCACGGCCGTCGACATGCGCGGGAACGCCCGTGACCAGTTCCTCCGGGCATTCGCCCCAGCGCTGCGTCGGCCACATGCGGCGGACCTTGTCCAGGTTGCCGCCGATGCCGCCGGTGGCGATGACGACAGCAGAGCCGCGCAGCTCGAAGTGCTTGACCACTTCTCTCGAGCTCGCCTCACCGCGTGGCTGGCTGGTGGGGGAGAGGACGCTGCCGCGCACGCCGACGACGCGCGGGCTGCCAGCGTCGTCGTTTTCGACGACGAGCTCGTCCACGCGGTGGCGGAAATGGAATTCGACCTGGCCTTGTTCTTCTGCTTTAAGGAGCGGCTCGCGGAAGACGCGCACGACCTCCGGGCCCGTGCCCCAGGTGAGGTGGAAACGCGGGACGGAGTTGCCGTGGCCGGAGGCATCGCCCGAACCGCGCTCGGCCCAGCCGATGGTGGGTAGGACGTTGAGGCCTAGGCCTTTGAGGTACGTGCGTTTCTCATTAGCGGCAAAGCGTACGTATTCGCGGCCCCATTTCGCGCCCCAAAAATCGTGCCGGTCATCCTCGGTCACTGGGTCATAGTCGGCAGAGTTGGCCCAGTCGCGCCAGGCCAATTCTTCGGAGTCCTTGACCCGCATCATCTTCTGCTCGGGGGAGTCGACATAAAACAGCCCGCCGAGGGACCAGAAGGCCTGGCCGCCGAGGTTATTGCGGTTTTCTTGTTCGAGGAAGATGACGTGCTTTCCGCCCTTGAGGGCCTCATAGCCGGCGACCATGCCGGCGAGGCCGCTGCCGACGATGATGACGGAGCCAGTGACCAAGTTAGTTTCTTTCATGACAGTAATGATAAAAGAAACCGGACTCGATTGTGTGACTTGGCTCGCACATTATCATCTTTACGCCGAGGCTGTGCCCTCGGCGTAGGTCGTGTTCACCTTCTCCACGAGGGTCAACACATCGTAGGTCGCCACAATCTCATCCTCCTGGTTGTAGAGCACGGCATCCCAGCAGACCTCGCCGTAGTCATCGGTCACGCGCGGGGTGATGCGTTTGGCGGTCAGTTCCACGCGGATGGAATCGTCATAGGTGACCGGCGTAATGAAGCGCAGGTTCTCCAGGCCATAGTTGGCCAGGACCGGGCCCGGCGCAGGCTCCACGAAGAGGCCCGCAGCCCAGGAGACCAGCAGGTAACCGTGTGCGACGCGGCGCGGGAAGAAGGGATTGGCCGTTGCGGCCTCCTCGTCAGTGTGGGCGTAGAAGGTATCGCCGGTCTTCTCCGCGAACTCGAGGATTTCCTCGAGGGAGACGTGGCGCAGGTCGGAGGCGAACTGGTCACCGATCTGTAGCGTAGCCAGGTCCTTGCGGAAGGGGTGGGTGCCCTGGCCATTCTCCATGTCGGCGCGGGTCACGCGCTGCACGGCCGCGCCGCGGTGCCACTGGCCCGTGATGGCGGTGAGGTGATCCGGGGTGCCCTGAATAGCGGTGCGCTGCATGTAGTGCAGGATGCCACGCACACCACCCAGTTCTTCGCCGCCGCCGGCGCGCCCCGGTCCGCCGTGGACGAGGTGCGGGAGGGGAGAGCCGTGGCCGGTCGAGGTCTTCGCATCATCACGGTCAAGGAAATGCAGGCGGCCGTGGTGGGCAGCAATGCCGAGTGCGTACTCGCGTGCCAGCTGCGGGTCATGCGTAATAACGGAGGCAACCAGCGAACCAGAGCCCAGGGCGGCGAGCTCGATGGCCTCGGCGGGGGAGTCGTAACCCAGGAAGGAGACGACGGGGCCGAAGGCTTCGGTGTCGTGGACCGCTGGGGTGCGATTATCGGCAAAGCGCAGGATAGTGGGGTTGAAGAACGCGCCCTCGGCCTCCTCGCCGCCGTAGACTACCTCGCCGCCGCCGGCCTTGAGCTTCTCGACGGCCTCCGCGACGTCCTGCTTCTGATCCGCGGAGACCAACGGACCCATGGTGGCGGAGGCATCGCGCGGATCGCCCACGACGACCTTGTCGCGCAGGCGTGCGCTGAGGGCTTCAATGGTGGCGTCGACAAGCGCATGCGGGACGATGGCGCGGCGGATGGCGGTACACTTCTGACCCGCCTTCGAGGTCATCTCCCCGAAGACTGCCTTGACGAAGGCCTCGAACTCCGGGGAGTCCGCGGTGACATCGGTACCCAGAATGGCAGCGTTGAGGGAGTCAGCCTCCGCGCTGAACTGGATGCCGCCCTCGATGACGTTGTGGTGTGCGCGCAGGGTATTCGCGGTATCGGCAGAGCCGGTAAAGGCCACGTGATCGCGGTAGTCCAGGTGATCCAACATGTCGCGGGCGGAGCCGGAGATGAGCTGCAGGCTGCCTTCCGGCAGGATCCCGGAATCGATCATGAGGCGAACACAAGCCGCGGTGATGTAGCCGGTCGGCGTAGCGGGCTTAACAATCGAGGGCACGCCCGCGATGAAGGCCGGGGCAAATTTCTCCAGCATGCCCCAGACGGGGAAGTTGAAGGCGTTGATCTGTACGGCTACGCCAGGGATGGAGGTGTAGATGTGGCGGCCGATGAAGGAGCCGTCCTTGGAAAAGACCTCTGCCTCGCCGTCCGGCATGACGGTGGAATTAGGCATCTCGCGGCGGCCCTTCGAGGAGAAGGTGAACATGGTGGAAATGCCGCCGTCGATATCGACGAAATTATCGCGCTTGTTGGCGCCGGCCTTGTTGGCCAGTTCGTAGAGCTCTTCGCGGTGATCCTGGAGGTAGATCGCCAGCTCCTTGAGTTTGAGGGCGCGCTCGTGGAAGGTGAGCTTCTGGAGGCCTTCGCGCCCGGTGCTGCGGGCGTAGTCGATGGCGCCGGCGATGTCGAGGCCTTCGGCGCTGACTCGAGCGATGACTTCTCCAGTGGAAGCATCGTGCACGTCAGCGACGCGTGAGGGGTTGTCCGGGGTGAGCCACTGGCCGGAGAGGTAGCTGGGGACGAGGGCTTCAGTCATAGCGAAAAGTTTGGCCTTTCCATTAGTTTCCGAACGGTTGGTCAGTAAATACAGGCTAGTATAGTCTGCGTCACATTTCTAGGATTAAGTAAGGAGTACGGCATGACCGCAGAGGTATGGAAGATTCAGTTGGGTGAGCTGGACAAGAAGATGGGTGTTGAAATCCTGGAAGAGTCGGCCCAGCGAGTGGTGGCCACCATGCCGGTCGAGGGCAATACCCAGTCCTTCGGGCTACTCCACGGTGGGGCCATGGCGTGCCTAGCGGAGGCCGTTGGTAGCTGGGCGGCGGTGATTCACGCTTCGACGCTGGGCAAGGTCGCCGTCGGCGTGGACATCAACGCAACGCACCACGCTTCCGGGCGCGCGGGTCTGGTCACGGCGACGGCCACCGCCATCAAGCTGGGCAAGACGCTGTGCTCCCACGAGATCATCATTACAGATGACGAGGGGAGGAGGCTGTGTACGGCGCGCATCACTAACGCGCTCGTGGCGTCGAAGGACAAGAAGTAGGAGCGCTAGGAAAAAGTGGAGGGGGAGTGCGGCTTATTCGGAGTAGTCGTAGAAGCCCTTGCCGGACTTGCGGCCCAGCTCCCCGCGGGCGACCATGTCGCGCATGAGCTGCGGCGGGCTAAAACGCTCACCTAGCTGGGATTCGAGGTATTCGGCGATGCCGAGGCGCACATCAAGGCCTACGATATCGGTCAGCTCCAGCGGGCCGATGGGGAACTTGTAGCCCAGCACCATGGCGTTGTCGATATCGCGCGGTGAGGCCACGCCTTCCTCCACCATGCGGATGGCCTCCAGCGCGATGGCCACGCCGAGGCGGGAGGAAGCGAAGCCGGGGGCATCCTTGACCACCACCGCGGTCTTGCCCAAGCTCTCGACCCAGTCCTTGGCGGTGTCCACGAGCGCCTCCGGCGTGGACTCGGCAACAACCACTTCCACCAGTTTGGAAGCTGGGACCGGGTTGAAGAAGTGCAGACCAATGACGTCGTTGGGGATGCTTTCTGCCAGCTGCGATACCGACAGTGAGGAGGTATTGGTGGCGACGACAGCCTCTGGGGCCGCTTCGGCGATATCCCGGAAGGCGGCCACCTTGAGATCCATCGATTCTGGAACTGCCTCAACCACGAGGTCGAAGCCGGCGAAGGCGGAGGCGGTGGTGGAAAAGCTGAGACGCTGATCCCAGGATTCGAAGGTGCCGTCCGCCCCGCGGTCGAGGGAGCCGCGGATGGCCTTGTGCACGCGCTCGCGAGCGGCGGCCACGGCGTCGTCGTTGATATCCACTACGGTCACGGACGCGCCGGCGGCGAGAAAGGCGTGCGCGATGCCCGCGCCCATACGGCCGCCGCCGAGAACGCCGACCTTGGCAGGAACCTGCAGTTCTGAGGACATGAGTTGATTCTCCTTGTGGGTGGAAGGTTTATTTCTTGCGGTCCAGGAAGGCCTGCATCCGCTCAAACTTGGCGGGGGACTCAAAAAGCACGGCCTGGGCGATGTTGTCCACCGCCGGGTGCGCTGCATCAGGCATAGAGATGAGCTGCTTAGTCAAACGCACGGCCAGTGGATCTTGCTGGGCGATGCGCTCGGCTAGTGCCAGGGCGCCGTCGACCAGCGCATCCGGCTCGTGCAGCTCGCTGACCAGGTGATTGGCCAGCGCCTCCTCGCCGTTGAGGATGCGCCCGGCCAGCAGAATCTCCTTCGCCAGCGGGGTGCCCACGCACTCCTTGAGGCGCCAGGTGGCACCCGCGGCGGCAGCGATACCCAGGCCGGCTTCAGGCTGGCCAAACTTGGCAAAAGGAGTGGACACGCGGAAGTCGGCGGCTAAGGCCAGCTCCAATCCGCCGCCGAGGGCGTAGCCATCCACCGCTGCGATGACGGGGGCGGGCAGCGAGGCGATGCGGTGGAAGATGCCGGAATTGATGCCGCGGAGGGCGTCCTCGCGGCGGCGCTCACGAAGCTGCGCGATGTCCGCCCCGGAGGCGAAGATCCCGCGGGGGCCCTTCGGGGTATCCACGGTGCAGCCGGTGATGATGAGGATGCGGGGATCGGACTCGAGCTGCGCGCAGAGTTCGTGGAACTCCGCCACCATCTGCTCATCGATGGCATTGCGGACGGCGGGGCGGTTGAGCTTGGCGAGGACAATCTCGTCATTCTCACCGCGCGTCGAAATCTCAATGGCAGTAGTCATTTAGACCCTCTCAATCGCAATTGCGGTGCCCTGGCCCACACCCACGCACATGGTGGCGATGCCGCGGCTCAACCCGTCCGTTTCCAGGCGGTTGAGCAGGGTCAAGGTGATACGGGAACCGGAAGAACCCAGCGGGTGGCCCAGCGCGATGGCGCCGCCCCAGGTATTAACCTTGTTCTCATCCAAGCCCAGCTCGCGGATGCAAGCGATGGACTGGGAGGCAAAAGCTTCGTTGAGTTCGACGGCATCCACGCTGTCCAGCTCCCAGCCGGCGCGCTCCAGCACGTCGCGGGTAGCCGGGATGGGGCCGGTGCCCATGATCTCTGGGCGCACACCGCGTGCGGAGTTGGCCACCACGCGGGCGCGGGCGGTCAGGTTGTGCTTCTTGAGGGCCTCGTCGGAGGCGACAATGACGCAGGAGGCGCCGTCGTTCAGCGAAGAGGCGTTACCTGCTGTGGTGACGTCACCCAGGGAGGTCACCGGGCGCAGCTTGGCCAAGACCTCCATCGTGGTGCCCGGGCGGGGGCCTTCGTCGGTGTCGACGACGGTGACGTTGCCCTTGCGGTCGGTGACCTCGATGGGCACGATTTCCCTGGCAAACTTGCCGGCCTCGATGGCAGCGAGCGCGCGCTCCTGGGAACGCACTGCGAAGGAATCGGCGTCCTCGCGGCTAATACCGAAGACGTTGGCCACCTCCTCGGCGGTCTCCGGCATGGAGTAGGTCATCTTCTCCTGCTCCGCGAACTTCGGGTTGGCAAAGCGCCAGCCAATGGAGGTATCAAAAACCTGGCCTGGCTTAGCAAAAGGCTTGTTTGGCTTCTCCATGACCCAGGGGGCGCGGGACATGGATTCGACGCCACCGGCGATGACAATATCCGCCTGGCCGGACTCCACGAGGGCGGTGGCCAGGGCAATCGAGGACATGCCCGAAGCGCACAGGCGGTTGACCGTGATGCCCGGTACGGTGTCCGGGAACCCGGCGAGCAGCCAGGACATGCGAGCAACGTTGCGGTTCTCTTCGCCGGCGCCGTTAGCGTTGCCGATGATGACTTCATCCACCGCGGAGGGGTCGAGTCCGGCCTCCTCCACCGTCTTCTTGATTGCGGTGGCCATGAGGTCATCTGGGCGAACCGAGGATAGTGTGCCGCCGTAGCGGCCCACGGGGGTGCGGAAGCCGGATACCAGGTATGCAGTCATGTGATTCCTTAGCTGTGGTGGGTTAGCTGTCGTGTGTTCTAGAAGGTCTGGAGGTTTTAGCGGCCGTGGAAGACCGGCGGGCGCTTCTCGTTGAAAGCGGCGAAGCCTTCGTAGTAGTCCTCGGTATCGCAGAGCTTTCCCTGAGCGATGTTCTCGGCATCGACGCTGGCCCACAAACCGGTGCCGTTATCGCGGATGTCCTGGACCAGGGTGCGGCTGGTGAGGAAAGCTTGGGTGGCGCCGTGGGCTACGCGCTGGGCGACGCCCTGGGTAAACTCCAGCAGCTCCTCCGCAGGTACTGCGCGGGAGAAGAGCCCCGCGCGCACTGCCTCCGCGCCGGAGATGAGGTCACCAGTGATGATGAGGTCCATCGCGCGGTGCGTTCCTAGGCGCTCGACGAAGAGGGAGTGCCCACCTGAATCGAGAGTGGCGCCCAGGTTGGCAAACGGGGAGCCGAACTTGGCGTCTTCGGCGACGTAGACGACGTCACAGGCCAAAGCGAGACCGAGGCCGACACCCAGGCATGGACCGTGCACGGCGGCGAAGGTGGGGGCAGGAAAGTTGTCGATCTTCTTGAGCACGGGAGTGACAACGTCCGCGAGGTAGGCAGTGGCATCGTCCTCACGCGGGTTGAGCCCCTTGATGTTACGGCCGGCGCAAAAGCCTTTGCCCTCACCGCGCAGGATGAGCGCGCGGGGGCTAAGCTCTGCGGCTTCATCGAGGGTGCGGGAGAGCTCGGCAAGGTCCTCCTCCGCGAGGGAGTTCAGGGCCTTCGGGTTGTTGAGTACGAGTTCGACGACTCCGGCTTCGGCGTCGTGGTGCAGGTCGATCATGTGTGTTTCTCCTAGGCGTCGAAGTCGAGGACGATGTTCGGGGTGGTGGGGCGCGACTGGCAGGTCAGGATGTAGCCGGCCTCGACCTCGTCGGCCTCTAAGGCGTAGTTCTCCGCCATGTCGACCTCACCCTCCACCAGCTTGGCGCGGCAGGTGCCGCACACGCCGCCGGCGCAGGCGAAGGGGACGTCGGAGCGCACGCGCAGGGCGGCGTTGAGCAGGGATTCGTTGGCAGAGACCGGGGACTCAACGGAGCCGGAGAGGCCATCGAGCTGGAAATTAATGCTGACGTTATCGCCTTCCGGATCCACCTCGACGTGGCGCCCAGCCTGGTTCTGGTCTCCGGAGGGCTTGCCGGTGGTGAACAGCTCGTAGCGCACATCCTTCTCACCGACATCACGGCTGGCCAGCTCATCGCGTACCAGCTGCACCAAGTCGAAGGGTCCGCAGAGGAACCACTCGTCGACGTTGTCGGTGCGCACCACGTTATCCAGCAGGGTCTGAAGTTTTTCAGCGTCGATGCGCCCGGAGAATAGCGGATTGACGCGCTGCTCGCGGGAGAGGACGTGGTGCACGGCAAAACGCGTGGGGAACTTGTCCTTGAGGTCACCGATCTCTTCGGCGAACATGACGTCACCGCCGCCTTTGTTGGCGAAGATGAGCTCAAAAGTGGTGTCGGGGGAGCTGTGGAGCACCGTCTGCGCAATCGCCATGATCGGCGTGATGCCGGATCCCGCAGCGATGGCCACGAGGTGCGGATTCTCGAGCTTCTCCAGCTCCTCGCGGACAGCCTCAGGATTGTTCAGACCGGTCAGGTGGGTCTTCGAGGTGAATGCGCCCTGCGGATTCATGACATCCATGGTGTCGCCGGGCTGCAGAGTGTCGTTGGCCCACGTGGAGAACACGCCACCGCGGTCGCGCTTGATGGCGACGCGCAGCACGCCGTCGCGAGGCACATCGCAGATGGAATAGGAGCGGCGGACTTCTTGGCCGTCGATAGTTGCCCGCAGCGCAACGTACTGGCCGGGGATGTAGTCATAGTCGTCCTGGAGCTCCGGAGGAATAGCGAAGGAAACCTCCACGGAGTCTGAAGTCAGGGCGCGCACCTCGGACACGGTCAGGGTGTTGAACGTGGCCTTCTTCTTTGCGGGGGCAGACGGGGTCGTGGTCATTAGTGCACCTTGAAGTAGTCGAAGGGTTCCAAGCAGTCCTGGCAGTTATAGAGAGCTTTGCAGGAGGTGGAACCGAATTGGGCAAGCTTACGTGTGCGGCGGGAGCCACAGTGGGGGCATTCGATGGCCGGCGGCGGTTCGAGCGTGAGCGGGATAGGACCTTCCGGCGTGGCCCGGGTTGTACCGCTGGGCGGGGCAATGCCGTAGTCCTTGAGGTTTTGCCGGCCGGTCTCCGTCATCCAATCGGTGGTCCACGCCGGGTGGAGAACGAGGTCGACACGCACCTTGGCGTAGCCGGCGTCGGTCAGCGCTGTGGTGATGTCCGTCGTGATGTGCTCCATGGCGGGGCAGCCGGAATAGGTTGGGGTAATCGTGACCACCGCAGTATCGCCTTCCAGGCGTGCATCTCGGAGAATACCAAGGTCAGCGATGGAAATAACGGGGATTTCCGGATCGGGCACCTCGGCGGCGACGTCCCACACGTGGGCGTCGTCAGGCTGCGTGGGGCGCAGCGGGTGGGACTTATCTGTGATGGACACGATGAAACCTTGGTCCTTTCCTTTTCTCTACCAGGTCGCGCCGGGGTGTTGGCGCGCCAAGGACTGCATCTCCGCGAGGATGAAACCGCGGTGCTCGGAAAAGCGCCCGGTGCGCTGCCCGGAGCGGGCTTGCTTGACCTCCGGGATAGCCAGACCTGCCTTGTCGAGGACGTAGGCGATGCGCTCATCGAACTGCGCGCGCAGGCTCGAGGGCAGATCAGCGATGCCTTCTGCCGCCAGCTTCTCGTGGAGCGGGAGATCCTCGAAGAGCTCGTCAAGGTAGGGCCACATGTACATCAGGCCCTCCGTGATACGGCGGTGAGACTCCTCGGTGCCGAGGCCAAGACGAAGGACCCACTGGTTGGCGTGGTCGACGTGATACTCGACTTCCTTGATGGCCTTGGCCGCGATAGCCGCCAGGGTCTCATCCGTGGACTCCAGCAGGGCGGTGTAGAGCCCGTATTGGTAATAGGAAAAGAGCAGCTGGCGGGCGATGGTGTAGCCGAAGTCGCCGTTCTCCTGCTCGACCAGGCGGGCGGAGCGGAACTCCTCCTCATTGCGGAAGTAGGCCAAGTCATCCTCGGTCTTGTCCCACGCGGTGCCGGCATAGGTGAGAAGGAAGCGGGCATGTCCAATGAGATCGAGAGCGATATTGCCCAGGGCGATATCCTCCTCCATCTCCGGTGCCCGCGAAATCCACCAGCCCAGGCGCTGGGCCAGGATGAGGGCGTCATCGCCCAACGTGAGCGCATAGCGCGCCGTGTCCTCGGGTGCGACTGCGCCGGAGGCGGCGATGTCTTCTGCGGTGATGCCGTTGCCCTGCGATTGCTTGGTCGCAGAATCGGCGGCTGCAAATCCGGTCACAGGTGCGGCACTCCTTCCGACTTGTCGTAGTACGTGGCGTGGCGGTAGCTCTTACCTTGCGGGGACTCGAAGAATCCGCCCTTGGAATCAGGGTCGGAAGAGGCAATGGCCTCGCTGGGTACGACCCAGACGGAGGTGCCTTCGTTGCGGCGGGTGTAGAGGTCACGGGCGTTGCGCAGGGCCATCGTGGCATCCGGTGCGTGGAGCGAGCCGGCGTGGACGTGAGAAAGGCCGCGGGAGGAACGTACGAAGACCTCCCACATGGGCCAGTTAGAGCTAGACATGGAATCTTCCTTAAGGTCTCGAAACTGGTTGGGCAGTGTGCTTAGGCGTTAAGCAATGAGCGAGCTATCAGCCGAGTGGTGCTTCTCGGCGTAGGCTGCGGCAGCCTCACGGACCCAGGCGCCATCGGCATGCGCTTGGCGGCGACGCTGCATCCTCTGCACGTTGCAGGGACCCTCGCCCTTAATGACGGCCTTGAACTCGGACCAGTCAAGCTCACCAAAGTCATAGTGGCCGCGCTCCTCGTTCCACTTCAGGTCTGGGTCCTCGAAGTGCAGGCCAAGGGCCTCGGCCTGTGGAACGATCATGTCCACGAAGCGCTGGCGCAGCTCATCGTTGGAGAAGCGCTTGATGTTCCATGCCATGGACTGCTTGGAGTTGGGTGAGTCATCATCCGGCGGGCCGAACATCTGCAGTGCCGGGCCGTAGAAACGGTTGATGGCTTCCTGCGCCATCTGCTTCTGCTCGGGGGTTCCGTGGGACAGCTCGTAGAGGATCTCCCAGCCTTGACGCTGGTGGAAGGACTCTTCCTTACAGATGCGCACCATGGCTCGGCCGTAGGGAGCGTAGGAGGCGCGGCAGAGCGGCACTTGGTTGCAGATGGCAGCACCATCCACCAACCAGCCGATGGCTCCGATGTCGGCCCACGTGCGCGCCGGGTAGTTGAAGATCGAGGAGTACTTGGCGGTGCCGTCGAGCAGCTGCTGTACCAGCTCGTCGCGGGAGGTGCCCAAGGTCTCCGCAGCGGAGTAGAGGTAAAGGCCGTGGCCAGCCTCATCCTGCACCTTGGCCATGAGGATGGCTTTGCGCTTGAGCGAAGGTGCGCGGGTGATCCAGTTGGCCTCCGGCTGCATGCCGATGATTTCGGAGTGCGCGTGCTGGGAAATCTGACGCGTCAAGGTCTTGCGGTAGGCAGCTGGCATCCAGTCGTTGGGCTCGATGCGGGAATCTTCCGCGATGAGCTCGTCGAAGCGTTGCTGTGCTTGTGCTTCATCCGCAGCCGGGACGGCGGCGAGTGTTTTCTCTGATGGGGTCATGGGAGGAATCGTTCCCTCTCTGCTCAGTGTCGGCTTAATAATACTTACTGACTGGTTGGTCAGTATATGGCGCAGGTGTGAGCTATGTCAACCATATTTGTGAGCTGCGCCCTACTTGTTGCGATTCTGGGGCTTGGCGGGCAGCACGCGGAATGTGCCGCGGAATTCGGCGATGGGCTTTCCCTTGATGCTGAGGGTGACATCGACGACGCCGTTGCGGCCCCAGGCTTGGCGGGTCACCCCAACCCCGTCAACGACGTCACCTTCGAAGGCGGGGGCGATGTAGTGGATTGAGTTGTGCGCGGCAACGGCCAAGTCGCCACCGGAATTGCAGGTGCCGGCGAAGATGGAATCGGCGAACATGTACAAATAGCCGCCTTGTGCCGTACCGTGCCCATTGCACATTTCAGGGCGGATGGTGAAGTGGCCTTCACACCTGCCGAGGTCCAGCGCGGTAATTTTCGCACCAATTTCCGCAGTGGCGCGGTCGTCATCGAACATGGCGCGTACGTGGGTGAACTCGGGGCCTTCGGCGACGCCGGGGGCGAGGATGGGGTGCTCGGTGCTCATGGGAAATCCTCCTTGGGAAGGGTCTTCCGCAGTGCTGCCGAGGGAGCGAAAAGGGGTGTGGTGGCTCACTAGTCTAACGGTGCTCGGGGCTCTCTGCTTGAATGGACTGCGTGAAGAATGAGAAATCCGCTGTCCAGGGCGCGGCCCGTGGCCGCCCCGGCTACTCCCGTGAAGATGTCATTCGTGCAGCCGTTCGTGCTTTTACTGCCCGCGGCTACGACGCCACGTCGATGGATAACGTGGCGAGCGAATTGGGGATTTCCAAGTCTGCGCTGTATCACCACATCTCGTCGAAAGAAGAGATCTTGGAACTGACGGTAGTGCAGGCGCTCAGCCGTTTGGAGGCGGTCGCGGAAGAGATGGCCGCGGCCGATGTGTCGGCGGGGGAGAGGGTCCGCGGGCTATTGCGTGGCTCGATTGAGGTGCTGTGCTCCGACCCGAAGTCTGTCGCGCTCTTGCTCCGTTTGCGTGGAAACTCCGAGGTGGAGCGGAGTGCGTTGGAGCGCCGCCGTACGCTGACGCGTTCCGTGGTTCCGCTGGTGGAGGCTGCTCAGGAGGAGGGGGCTATCCGCTCCGACATTGAAGCTCCGCTGTTGACCCGCATGATTTTCGGAATGATCAACTCCACGTCCGATTGGTATGAGCCGGAGGGGCGGCTTGATGCCGAGGAGCTGGCCAGCACCTTTGAGCGTGTTGTTTTTGGCGGCCTAGCTCCGCAAGCGATGGGCTAGTCGCGATGGGCGAGTAACTGATCGGCTAGTCGGAGGCGAGCGTTTCGCTCCGCCGTTGGGGCTCCATATGGGGGTGGGGGCTTCTTTTGGCTGTGAAACCGCCGTGGCCTGCGATGATGTGTCGCGCATCAAAAACTTAGCCTAATTGTGTTGTCTATCACCACACTGGCCTGTAGTGTACGTCACAAGACTTACCCAACCGAACGGTAAGTAAGTTTCGCACATGTTGTGCGTTGTCCCAGCTAACCAACTTCTTGCAGCACTTTCGATGGAGCTTGAGGGGTGTGGAATTTCCCTCTCCTCGAAATGAAAGGCAAATGACGTGACCGCAACGTTTGACATTTTCTCTGACCACCACGGCCCGCAGATGGGCATTGAGTACGCCTCTCGCGATGAGATCATCGCGCTGCAGACCGCGCGCGCGAAGAACGAGCTTCGCCACGCGTACTACAACGTCCCGCACTACCGCCGCGCGTTTGATGAGAAGGGCGTTCACCCGGATGACTTCAAGGAACTCTCGGACTTTGCGTTGTTCCCGTTCACCGACAAGGAAACCCTTCGTGCGGAGTACCCCTTCGGAATGTTTGCCGTAGGCCAGAACCAAATCTCCCGTATCCACGCTTCTTCCGGCACCACGGGTCGCCCGACCGTCGTGGGATACACCGAGAATGACGTGCGTATTTGGGCCGAGCTCGTCGCCCGCTCGCTGCGGGCAGGCGGCCTGCGCAAGAGCGATAAGGTCCAGATCACCTTCGGCTATGGCCTCTTTACCGGCGGCCTGGGTGCCCACTATGGTGTCGAGGCCCTAGGAGCCACGGCGATTCCGACCTCCGGTGGTCAGACGGAACGCCAGATCCAGATCATGCAGGACTTCCAGCCGGACGCAATCCTGGGTACGCCGTCTTACGTGCTCAACCTCCTTGACCGTATGCGCAAGGAAGGCCTGGACCCGCGCGAATCCTCCCTGCGCGCTGGTGTCTTTGGCGCCGAGCCCTGGAGTGAGGGTATGCGCCGCGAGCTAGAGGAAGGCTTTGGTATTACGGCCACCGATATCTACGGTCTCTCCGAGGTGATGGGTCCGGGTGTGGCCCAAGAATGCGTGGAGACCAAGGATGGCCTGACCGTCTGGGAGGACCACTTCTACCCAGAGATCATCGATCCGGAGACCATGCAGCCGGTTCCGGACGGTGAGTACGGTGAGCTGGTTATCTCCTCCCTGACCAAGGAAGCCTTCCCGATCATCCGCTACCGCACCCATGACATCACCCGCCTGCTCCCAGGCACCGCGCGGTCGATGCGCCGCATCGACCGCATCTCCGCCCGTAACGATGACATGATCATCCTGCGCGGCGTGAACTGCTTCCCGTCGCAGTTCGAGGAGATCATCACCGAGGACCGTCTGCTTCGTCCGCGCTACCAGTGCGTGCTGAGCAAGCGCGGCCGCATGGACCACCTCACCCTAGTGGTTGAGCACTCCTCGGACGCGACCCCCGATCAGATCGACGCTTCTGCCCAGTGGTTGAAGAAACAGATTAAGGAGCGCATCGGCATCAGCGTTGGCGTCGAGATTACTGACCACGTTGATTGCGGTGAGGGCAAGGCCAAGAGGATCGTCGACAACCGCGATCAATAGACCGCTCTCGGTTTTTCGGGCGTGCCCAGCTCACTATTTGTCTCCTTAGTTCACTGGCTTTAACTGTATCCGCCGTGCTTCTGCACCCATAGAGAAAAGACTTCCACTATGTCTGCACCAGTCACCCAACAGCCTGCCCAAGGGCCGGGAATTACCACAGAGCACAAGCGCGTGCTCGCCGGATCGATGGTCGGCACCACCATTGAGTGGTTCGACTTCTTCATCTATGCCCAGGCCGCCGGCCTGATCTTTGCCACCCAGTACTTCGATCCGGTCTCCAATGAAAGCGCTTCGCTCGCGCAGATCATTTCCTGGGCGTCACTGGGTATCTCCTTCCTCTTCCGCCCCCTCGGCGCCATCCTGGCCGGTCACTTGGGTGACAGGCTCGGGCGCAAGCCGGTCCTCGTCGTCACGTTGGTCGGCATGGGCCTGGCCACCATGCTGATGGGCGTGCTGCCCACCTACGCCTCCATTGGCATGGCAGCGCCTATCTTGTTAGTGGTCTTGCGCATCCTTCAGGGCCTTTCCGCCGGCGGCGAATGGGGTGGTGCGGCGATGCTGGCCGTTGAGCACGCCCCGCAGGGCAAGCGCGGACTGTTTGGTGCTTTCCCGCAGGTAGGAGTGCCCCTCGGCATGTTCCTAGCCACCATCTTTATGCTGGTGCTCTCCGCCGTCCTGACCTCGGAGCAGTTCCTCGCATGGGGCTGGCGTATCCCGTTCCTGTCCTCCGTCGTGCTCATTCTTCTGGGCTACCTGATCCGCCGGGCGGTGGAAGAGTCCCCGGCCTTCGCGGAAATGGAGGAGCTGAAGGAAAAGTCCACCGCACCGCTCGCGGTCCTGTTCAAGGGGCACCTGGGAACCGTCATTAAGTGTGCGCTCATCTTTGCCGCCAACAACGCTATTGGTTACTTCGTCATCGCCTACTTCACCGCTTATGGCACGAAGGTGGTGGGTTATACACGCCCTCAGGCCCTCGCGGTAGCCTTGGTTGCGTCGATCGGCTGGTTCATTGGAACGCTGTACTTTGGCCACTTCTCCGACAAGGTTGGGCGCCGCACGACGTTTATTGGCGGCTACGCTGTCTTGGCGCTGTACATCACCCCGGTGTTCTTGGCGGTAGATTCGGGCAACGTCATGCTTTTCGGTGCAGCTGTGTTCCTGCTGGGCGTCATCTTGGGTGCGAGCTACGGCCCGCAATCGGCGATGTACGCGGAGATGTTCCCGGTTAAAGTGCGCCTGTCGGGCGTGTCCATCGGCTATGCCTTCGGTTCCATTATCGGTGGCGCCTTCGCCCCAATGATTGCGGAGATGCTCTACTCCAAGTTCGAGACTTCCATGGCCATCGCTGCTTATGGCATTGTGATTTCTATCGTCTCCCTCATTGGTGTGCTCGCCGTTCCCAAGGGGATTCAGAACCGCGATCTGCACGTCTAGTCGCGTCACATCCTTTTCTGCCCTTTACCCTTCATCGCTCAGCCTCCTTCCGGATTCATCGTTGCGGACAGGTGCTAGGCGTTGAGGGGTAGTAGTGGTTTTGAGGTCCTAGCCATGGGGTTTCGGCAGGGATAAAGAACTAGAAATAAGTATTCAAAACGGTACCTATAGGTTGGCAGTTAGGCTATGCTTCTCGCTAATACTCGTCGTACGCGGCCCGTATAAACAATTCCTAGGGTCTCGCCGTGCGCGATATTTGCTCAAGAAGAAAGTTCTCTCATGACCACATCAACCCCGCATAAGACTCGCTCGACACGCGATACTTTTAATACGCGCTTTGTCTTCCTCATGGCCGCCATCGGATCCGCCGTTGGCCTAGGTAATATCTGGCGCTTCCCCTACGTTGCTTATGACAACGGTGGCGGCGCCTTCCTCATCCCGTACATGGTTGCCTTGCTCACCGCCGGTATTCCTATCCTGTGGTTCGACTTGGCCATTGGCCACCGCTTCCGCGGTTCTGCACCGCTGGCATTTCGCCGTATCAGCAGCCGCTGGGAGGGAATCGGCTGGTTCAAGGTCGGCGTGAACTTCTTCATCGCCATCTACTACGCCGCCATCATTGCCTGGGCGGCGCTCTACACCATCAAGTCTGTGAACCAGGCGTGGGGCGAGGATCCATCAACGTACTTTATGAGCGACTTCCTCCAAGCAAACCCGGAGGCAACCTACTCGGGCCACGTCGTCCCCGCCATTCTCGGCGTCATGATCCTCGTGTGGATCGTCTGCATCGCCACGTTGGCCACGAGCATCAACAAGGGCATCGGTAAGCTGACCTCCATTTTCCTGCCGGTCCTGGCCGTCATGTTCATCATTCTGGTGATCCGCGCCTTCTTCCTCGACGGCGCCGCCGAGGGTCTCAACGCCTTCCTCACTCCGGATTGGTCCGTGCTGAGCAACCCATCGGTGTGGATCGCCGCCTATGGGCAGATTTTCTTCTCCCTGTCCATTGGTTTCGGCATCATGATCACCTACGCCTCCTACCTCAAGCCGCGCACCAACCTCACCAATACGGGTCTGGTTACCGCCTTTGCAAACTCCTCCTTCGAGGTTCTCGCCGGCATCGGTGTTTTCGCCACCCTGGGCTACATGGCTGCCCAGCAGGGCGTGGCCGTGGATGAGGTGGTGTCCTCCGGTATCGGCCTGGCCTTCATCGCTTTCCCGACGATCATCAACCTCATGCCGCTCGGCGGACTGTTTGGTGTCCTCTTCTTCGGCTCCCTCTTCCTGGCTGGTGTGACCTCGTTGATTTCTATCATGGAGGTCGTCGTCTCTGCTGTGGCAGATAAGTTCAACGTCTCTCGCCGCGTTTCTGCCATCACCGTTGGCGGCACCATGGCGGTCGTGTCCTGCTTCCTGTTCTCCACCTCCTCGGGCCTGGTCACCCTGGACATCATGGATAAGTTCACCAACAACCTGGGCATCGTCTTCGGCGCCATCTGTGCCCTAGTGGTCGTCGGCTGGGTCACCGGTCGCCGCCGCGAGATCCAGCAGCACCTCAACGCCGTCTCGCACTTCAAGGTCGGTGGCTTCTGGCAGTTCCTGACCTTCATCGCCACCCCGCTGCTGCTCGTCTACTTCTTGGTCAACGAGATCATCACGATTGCCCGCGAGGGCTATGAGGGCTACTCCTCCACCCAGATTGGGCTCTTCGGCTGGGCAGCGCTGGGCGTCATCCTGCTCGCCAGCTTCGTCATGCCGCTGGTGGCCTTCCGCGGCAACAAGTACCTGGACGGAATGGAGACCTCGGACTACGGCGTTCCTGTGGGCGGCCGCCCGGCCGGCACACCGAACCCGCTTGCCACGGGTAAGCCTGCCGCACCGATCACGGACGACAAGTAACGGCTATTAAGAAAGGAGAACGACAATGACTACAAGCGCAATCCTGCTCTTCATTCTCTTCGTCGTCGTCATCTGGGGCGGACTGGTGGTGTCTTCCATCTGGCTGGCCCGCAGCGACGATAACACCACGGGCGAGCTGGGTGATACCCCCGGCACTGACGACGAATCCCTGTCGCACCGCGTACACCACTAAAAGGGAGCGGGCGGCACACCGCTGCCCAGCTTAAATCTGTCCCAGCCTATATCTCGACCACCGTGCGCCCATGTCGGGAGCCCGCGCGGAGCTCTTGAGCGGCGGTGGCAACATCAGCCAGCGGAACCGTTTCGGTAATAGAGTTCAGCATGTCGAGGTCGAGGTGTTCGTCGAGAAGCTGCCAGGCCTCCTCGCGCACCTCGCGGGGCGCGTCGACCGAATTGCCGCCGGCCAGCACGATGCCGCGCAAAATGAACGGCAGCACCGAAGCGGGAAGGTCCGGGCCGGCTGCCATGCCGGTGGCCGCAACCACACCACCCCAACGCACCTGCGCCAGCACATTCGCTAGGACGGTGGAGCCGGCGGTGTCAATGGCGCCGTCGTACAGCGCCTTCTGCAGCGGACGGCCGGTCTCAGACAGCGCTGCGCGGTCGAGCACGTGATCCGCGCCGAGTGAGGTGAGGTAGTCCGACTGGGATTCCACGCGGCCGGTGACGGCGGTGACCTCGTAGCCGGAAGACTTGAGCAGCTGGACCGCGATGGAGCCCACGCCTCCGGTGGCGCCGGTCACCAAGACATGGCCCTGCGTGGTGCCGTGCGTGCGCAGCTGGTTCACGCAGATAGCGGCGGTGTATCCGGCCGTGCCGATGGCGGCGGCATCGTGAGCGCTGAAGCGTTGGGGCACGGGGATGGTGGCTTCAGCGTTGACGCGCTGGCGGGTGGTGTAGCCGCCATGGCGGAATTCGCCCAAGCCATCGCCGCAGGAGACGACAAGCTGGCCGGGGTCCAGGCGAGAATCAGAAGTCTCCGACACAGTGCCCACGACATCGATGCCGGGGACGAGGGGATTGATGCGCATGACCCCTTTATCGCCCTCCAAGGCCATGGCGTCCTTGTAATTGAGGGAAGAAAACTGCACATCCACGACCGTGTCGCCTTCCCCGAGCAGGGGCTGTTCTTGGAAGGAATGGGTTACTCCGGAATCCGCGCGGGTGACAATGAGTGTGCTCATGGGCACTATCGTACAGAGGATGTGAAGCAGCGTTTTCTGGCTTTTGCTTCAGCTGGCTTCCAGAGAACATAGTTAGGGTGAAGCGCATGACTGGGATAGAAGCTCAACACCCGCGCAATAGGCTGCGGCCCGCGCCGGATTCATATCCGCACCTGCGTCGTGATTCCTTCCTGGTCACGGCCCTGTCCTTGGTGGTCGTGATGTTGGCGACGGTGGGCAAACCCTTTATGGATATCCCCGGCGTGGTGGATGGTTCCGCACATGCGGTACGCCAGGTTAATACACAGCTCTTTGGTGGTTTTGAGAACGCCTCCGTGTGGTACGGCGCGTGGACCGATCTGATAGGAAACATCGCTCTTTTCATGCCGCTGGGCGCGGCGATCTACGTGGCCGGGCGCGACCGTGCCAGGATTCGCTGGGGCCTGGGCGGGGCGATGCTGATCGGCCTCGTAGTCAGCCTCTGCATTGAAAGCGCCCAGTACATCTTTGCCCTGGGCTTTAGCGATGTCGATGACCTTCTCTACAACACCGTGGGCTCTGTTTTCGGCGCCGCACTCATGGCGCGTATGGGGCGCGAAGAACAGATGAAGATCCTGCGCCGCCTAGGTTTTCTCCTTGCGCTGGCAGCGGTGGTGCTCCTCGCCATGGTGGCGTTGTAGCGCCTAGTGGGTAGAGCGAACGAGCTTGGCGACGTCCCCTGCTACCTGCCGCGCATAGGGTGACACACCAGTAATCGTGGCTGAGCCCGGACCAGTCCACGAGCCATAGCCCACGGGGAAGAAACCTTCCACCGTGGGCTTTCCTTCTGCCAACAGCCCAGGGAACGGGCGTAGCGCTGGGCGGAAGCCGGTGGCCCAGATGAGGTCGCTGAAGCCCTGCTCGGTGAGTTCATCGAGGGAATCGAACATCGGGGTAGTGCCCAACAGCCCGCTATCCCGGGCCTTGAGGACGGGCGGAACCATGACGATATCGCCGAGCTCCGACTCCGATCCGGGATCGGGCTCCCCCTTTGCTAAGGCGAGCATACGCTGCCGGTTGCGGCTAAAGAGCACGCGGCCATCCACGTCATCCGGCATCCACCGCGGCGGATGCGTGGTAAACCACGTGGTGTCCACGCCTTTCAAGGCAAGCTCGGCGGCGATTTGGGCTCCCGAGTTGCCTGCGCCCACGACGGCGACGCGCTGGGTTTCTGGCTGCGTTCCGGGGAGAAACGGCGCAGGGCCGGGGTAGCTTGCCGTGTGCCACTGGCGCCCTTGAAACTCACCGGGGTAGAAGGGGATGAACGGCGCGGACCACGTGCCCGTCGCGGCCACGACGGTGCGGGAGCGGAACTCACCGTGAGTGGTGAGAAGGCGGAAGAAGGGGTCGTCGTCAAGCACGCGCTCCACCGCCACCCCGTGCCGGACCGGTAGGTCATAGCGCTGCTCATAGCGGGTGAGGTAGTTCACCACGTGGGAAGCCGGCGGGAAACCCGGGTAAGAAGGCATGGGCCAGCCGGGCAGCGTGGAGGATTGGGCATCGCTAAAGAGCGTGAGTGAGTCCCACACGTGCTGCCAGGCCCCGCCGGGGGAGGAGTTGGCATCGAGGATGAGGAAATCGAGCTTCTGACGGCGCAAGTAGTAGCCCGTGGCCAGGCCAGATTGGCCGCCACCCACCACGATGCAATCGTAAGTACACATTTATTGGATGAGCTTTCGTTCGCGGGCAGCGGAGACGGCCGCCGTGCGGGTTTCTACGCCCAGCTTTTGATAGACGTGGATCAAGTGGGTCTTGACCGTGGCCTCGGAGATGAAGAGCTGCTGGGCAATTTGCTTGTTGGAAGCGCCTGTGGACAGCGCCTGCAGGATCTCCAGCTCGCGCGCGGACAGCGCGGTCTCCGGTTGCGCCAAGCGCTCCGCTAGGAGGTTGGTGACCTCAGGGGCCAAGGTGCGCTTGCCCGCGGCCGTGTCGAGCACCGCGGTGTGAAGCGTTTCTTCGGGGGCGTCCTTGAGCAGATAGCCTAATGCGCCGGCCTCCACGGCGGCCAGAATATCCGCCTGTGTGTCATAGGTGGTGAGGATGAGCACCGGTGGCCCATCGAGCTCGCGCACGCGCCGGGTGGCGGCGATGCCATCGACGTCTGGCATCTGAATATCGCAGACAACCACATCGATGTGGGGAACATCAGCATCCGTCAGCTGCTCGACGGTCGAGCCGTCGGAGCCTTCCAGTACCACCTCGATGTCGGGGAAGGCGTTAAGAATCGCGCGCAGCCCGGCGCGGACCACGGGGTGATCATCGATGAGCATCACGTTGACCATTGCTGCTGCTTCCTGTTGGGATTCGCACCGCGAGCGCGGTGCCGGCGGGTGAAGATTCTACCTGGACGCTGCCGCCGACGCTGCGAACACGCTGCTCCAGGCCGGTCAGCCCGAAGCCACGTGGCCCTTCGATGCCGCGGCCGTCGTCGACCACATCGAGGATGATTCCATCCTCGAAAGAGCCGAGGGTGACAACGGCCTTGTCGGCATCGGCGTGTTTCATGACGTTGGTCAGCCCTTCCCGCGCGGCGCGCAAGATGACGTGGGAAAACTCGGTGGGGACGTCGGCGCTGCCGGTGAGCTTGAGCCCGAAGCGGGTGCGCAGCCCCAGGCCCTTAGCTTGGGCTTGGAGCTCATCCACGAGGGAGCGCAGTTCCGCGTCGAGGGAGGAGGCAGGGGCTGCGAGCTCTTTGACGAAGCGCCGGGCCTCGGCCAGATTATCCTGGGCCACCTTTTCAATGAGTGCGAGCTGCTCGGTCACGTCCTGTTGCGCGGATGTGTTCTTGGCGGCGCGGCTGAGCAGGACGATGGAGGACAGCCCCTGTGCCACGGTGTCGTGGATTTCGCGGGAGAGCCGCTCCCGTTCCTCAAGGCGCCCGGCTTGGTGCTCGCTGGCCGCCAGCTCCTCCTGGGTCTCACGCAGCTGCTTGGCGACGGCCGCGTGGTGCGCCGCCTCCGCCTGAACCCGGCGGGCGGCGTGGTAGACGGCCACGGCGAAACAGGTGCCAATGAACGGCCCGATGGCCGCGGCCGCGGTCCAGAATTGCGGGTGGATCCACGCGGGGACGAAGGCGGCGACGGCCCACAGCACCACGCTGGCGACGATTCCTGGCCAGAAGGGAAGCGCATGGATAAAGACGAAGACCAGCGGGAACTCGAGCCACATGAAGTCTTGGGCGTGCACCATAAGCCCGATCCACAGCAGGCACAGGGCGGCGAGCCACAGCGTGGTGGGGACGGGGCGGGTGATGGTGCGAGAGCCGAAGATGGCAAACCCCGTGTAGACCACTGCGAGTGCGATGGAGAGGCCGAGGGCGCGGGCGTCGAGACGGCCATCGGCCCATGCGCGCAGCACTCCAAACACGAGGAGAAAACCGAACATGGTGTGCAGTCCCACGGTCCACAGTTTGTTGCTCATCATCACGGCAGTCCAGCTTATCCGCTGGCTGGTCGAGGGCGAATCAACCAACTGGTTGAGTGGAGGTTCAACTGGCTACCCGATTACTTTCAGCGCACGCACACGCAGGATTAATAGTATGTTCCTGGCATTAAGAGAGATAGTCACCGCCCGCGGTCGGTTCTTCCTGATCGGCGGCGTCGTGGCTCTAATTACGTTGTTGCTCGTTATGTTGTCCGGCCTGACCCAAGGCCTGTCCAAGCAGAATACTTCCGCCCTTGAGGCACTCGGGGAGCAGACTCCGAACGTGACCTTTTCGACGGAAGATCCCTCCTTCACCGAGTCGGAGATCTTTGCCGAGGATGTGCCTGCCTCTGGTATTCCGCTGGGTACTTCGCAGACCAAGCTGGAGGGCCACGGCGGCGTGGCGGTCTTCGGCCTGCCCGAAGGTACCCAGATTCCTGGCTCCAGCACCGTGATTCCGGAGGAAGGCATGGTCTTGAGCCAATCCATCGATGAAGAGATGAACGCGCCCTCCCGGGGCACCCTCGGCGGTGTGGATTTGGACGTCACCGCGGTGGTTGAGGATGAGTACTACTCCCACTCCCCGGTGGTGTGGGTCTCTACCGAAACCTGGCAGCAGGTCTCCCATTCTCCTGAGGACATGGTGGGCGTAGCCGTGCTGTCCCCGGAGCCGACCGACACCTCCGTGTCTATGGGCAAGGCCCTGTCCGGTCTTCCGGCTTATAGCTCGGAGCGCGGTTCGCTGCTGACCATGCAAGCCTTCCTCTACGGTATTTCCGCGCTGGTCACTATCGCTTTCCTGAGCATCTGGACCATCCAGCGCACCCGTGACCTGTCCATCCTGCGTGCCCTTGGCGCCAGCGTGAAGTACCTGCTCAAGGATGCCATCGCGCAGGCCGCCATCATCCTGGCGATTGGCGTGGGGGTCGGCGCGCTCGTCGGCTGGCTGCTGGGCCTTGCCGCCCAGGGCGCTGTGCCCTTCGAGGTCTCCGCCGTGACCGTCATCGTCCCCGCACTCGGTATCTGGCTGCTCGGCATTGCCGGTGCCTTTCTTGCCACCCGCCGCGTATCCAAAATCAATCCGCTTGACGCCCTAGGAGGCAACGCCTAATGACTACCACCGCTTCTTCCCCTGCACTGTCCCTTCGCGATGTCGTGGTGACCTACCCGGATGGTGAGTCCCGCGTCACGGCGCTGGATAATGTCAGCCTCGACGTCAAGCCGGGCGAGCTCACCGCCGTCATCGGTGAGTCTGGGTCCGGCAAGTCGACCCTGCTTTCCGTAGCCGCCGGCCTCATCGAGCCGGACTCCGGCACCGTGGAGCGAACTGGCTCCCGAGGGCTCATCTTCCAGCAAGCAAACCTGCTAGCCGCCCTGACGGCGCGCGAACAGCTGCTCATCATTGACCACATGGAGGGCCGCAAGCCGCGCCAGGATCGTGCTGATGAGCTGCTCAGCTTCGTGGGCTTGGAGGGCTTTGGGAACCGCCGCATGAACCAGCTTTCTGGCGGCCAGCGCCAGCGCGTCAACATTGCCCGTGCTCTCATGGGCCAGCCTTCCGTGTTGCTTGCGGATGAGCCCACCTCCGCCCTCGATTCCAAGCTCTCGCGCGACATTGCCAAGCTCCTGCGCGGTGTTACCGAGGACTTCGATACCGCAACCCTGTTCATTACCCACGACCGCAGCTTGCTCGACTATGCCGACACTGTGGTCGAAGTCAAGGACGGAAAGCTTTCCGAATACTCCGAGCTAGCAGCCTAGGAACCTCCTCATCTCTCACATGTTCATACAAAGGGGTAAATTAATACCCCGTTATGATTCGACCCCGCAAGCCCCGAGTAAGCCCAACTGACTACCCGCGCATGCAGCAGTGGACTGCGCTGCATGCGCTCATGTTGAGCATTACCGTGGTGGCCTGCGGGGTCTTTATCGTCGCTGCTCGCAGAATTAAGGGAACCTCCCGCGAGACCTTTATCCGCCGGATGGTGGGCTGGGCCTTGCTGGTGGCGGGTACTGCGTGGACGATAATCTCCCTGGACCCGAAGCAATTCGATATCCGTGAGTCTTTGCCTTTGCACCTGTGTGACGTGCTGCGTCCGATCCTGGCGCTGGGCCTCATTACTGGCAACGAGCATGCCCTGACCTTGACCTACTTCTGGGGCATCATCCTCAACCCGCAGGCCATCATCACCCCGGATGTCATCTACTACTTTTCCCCGCGCTGGCTGCGGTTTGCCACCTACTGGTTTTTCCACATCGTGGCACTTGCCGCGCCCCTGGCACTAACCTTTGGTCTTGGTTACCGCCCCACCTGGAAGGGGTACCGCTTCGCCGTCAAGGTCACGCCCGTGTGGATGGCACTGGCCATGGCGGTCAATGCGAAGACCGACGGGAACTATGGTTTCCTTAACCACGCGCCGGGCAGTCCCTCCATCATCAACCTATTCGGCCCATGGCCCGGTTACATCGTGGTGGAGACCCTTGCCGTCGCGGCAGCATGGGCGGGGATGACGTGGCCGTGGGAAAGCACCTCGCTGCGCCGCGGCACGGTGGCGGTCGGCCCGCGCGGGCTCATGCGCAAGTCCGTCGGTACTGCGTCCGGGATCCTGCGCCGGGCCACGGTACGTTTTCGTAAATAGTGGCCCGCAAATCGCAAAATTCTAGGGCTTCGTTGCGAAAACGTACCAAGACGGCGGCGGCCAGGTACGGATCGATCAAATAAGACCCCAAAACTTCGGGCGGATTTTTGGGGTGCTACTTGATCGAAACGTACTTAGTAGCGGAGCTAGCGCCAAGCCAAGGAGCTAGCGCTCGGCGTTGAGGAGCCGCGCGATGGCCTGCGGGATGGCCGCCGCGATCTGGGAGGCAGAACAGGGCGCGAAGCCCTCGGGCGTCTCGGCCGCGATGGCCGCTGCGTGGGCGTGGATGGCGCCGGCGTGGAGAACCTCGGGGATGGTTTCGGCGGAGAGCTGGGCCATGACCGCGCCCAGAATGCCGGAAAGCACGTCCCCGGAGCCTGGGGTCGCGGCAAAGGAGTGACCGGCGTTGAAGGAATACAAAGGCTGGCCCGGCGCGGTGACTCGAGTCAGGCGGCCTTTGAGCAGAATGATGCTGTTTAGCTCTTCGGCTAGCTCGTGGAGGGCGCGGCTCCAGCCGGTAGCCCCATCGGGAGCAGAGCCGAAAGCGGCCTCGTAGAGGCGGCGGAACTCGCCTTCATGCGGGGTGAGGATGGTCAGCGGGTGTTCGGTGACTTTCTGGCGCAAGGAGGTGTTGCGCGCCAGCAGCGTGAGGGCGTCGGCGTCGAGGATGGTGGGAAGTCCCTGCGCCAGTACCTTTCGCAGTTCGGTGGCCGCCGCTGCATCGGTACCGCGGCCGGGGCCCACGACCCAGGCTTGGGCCTGTCCGGCGGAGGCCACATCGGGATGGCAGACCAGCTCGGGGAGAAGGGAAGTAATCGAGTTATCGCCGATGAAGCGCACCATCGAGGGCGTGGCACGTACCGCTGCGGTGGCGCAGAGGATCCCCGCACCTGGGTAGGTATCGCTGCCGGCAGCCAGGGCAACGACGCCCCCGGAATACTTATCCGAGCGCGCGCCTGGTGTGGGATCAACGATGGGGCCGGTGCAGCCAACCGGCCAGGGGCGGGAAGCGCGCCCGCCCGGCAGATCGAGTTCGCCCGGTTGCCACGCATAAGGTGTCGGCACGGAAGGTTCGTGCGCGATGAAGCCTGCTGGTTCATCCAGTTCGGAGAGGGTCTCGGCAAAGGAGGGCGCGCCGGGCAAGAAGAGATCGGAGACCACAACCTGCCCGCATTCGGCGGCCAGCGCGTGGCCGAGACGCGGCGAGCCGAAGGTGACAGTGACATCGGCGTTAACGGCATCTGCGGCGCAGACTCCCGTGTCGGCATCGACGCCGGTGGGCATGTCGACGGCCAAGACTACGGCCCCGGCAGCGGTGGCCTTGCGGTAGAGCGAGAGCGCGGTGCCGCTTAAGCCCCGGGCGGAGCCGAGGCCAGCGATGGCGTCAATAAGCAGCGCGCTTCCTAATGGCGTGCTGCCTGACGGCAGCGCGCTGTCGGAAGGAAGGACCGTGCCGCCGGCTGCTCGGAACGCGGCGAGGGCCTCCTCGTGGCAGCACTCAGGTATCAGTGCGTGGACGCTCACCCCGCGCGCAGCCAGCTCCGCGCCAGCATAAAGCCCATCCCCACCGTTGCCGCCGGAGCCAGCGAGAACAAGTACTGCCCCAGGCTGTTGCTCCAGCATCACCCACGCGGTTTCTGCCACCGCCGCGGCGGCCAGCTTCATGAGCTGATCCTCATGAGACTGCTGTTCCAGCAGTCGGTTCTCAGCGGCACGAACAGTGGTAACGGTATAAGCAGGGCGCATAACCCACACCCTAGCGCGCGGGTTGGCAGGTGGGGCACCAAAAGAGGTTGCGGCCCTGCATGACCTGCTCCCGGATCTCGGTGCCGCACACGTGGCAGGGTTGCCCGGCGCGGCGGTAGACGTAGACCTCACCGCCATGGTCATCTTTGCGGGGCTCGCGGCCCATGGCCTCCGGGGTATGGGCTTCGCGGACGGTGTCGATGCGGCCGTGCTCGACGCCGTAGTCCATGAGATCGACCAGGTCAGACCAGATGGCGTCAAACTCCGCGCGGTCGAGCTGCTTGCCAGGAATGAAGGGGGAGAGCCCTTGGCGGAAAAGGGCTTCTGCGCGGTAGATATTGCCCACGCCAGCAAAGAGACCTTGGTCCATGAGCTGTGCACCGATGCTGCGTTTCGAGGCATGGACCCGGGACCACAAGGCATCAGGGTCGGCGTCCTTCCGGAGTGGATCCTGGCCCACCTTCGCCACCTTGGCCTGGTACTCATCCTCCGTGATGAGCGTGCAGAACTGCGGGCCGCGCAGGTTCGCGGCTGTTGTTCCGTTATCAATGCGCAGACGGATCTGCCCCCAGACATCGGCAGAAGGCTCAAAGCGCAGGGAGCCAATGAGGCCTAAATGGATATAGATAACGTGGCGCGGGTTATCCGCATCGAAGTGGAGAAAGAGATGCTTGCCAAAGGCTTCGGCGAGTAAGAGGGGTGAGGCGCTGACAAGCGCGGCCTCCGCAGCGAACCGGCCTTGGGGGCTGCTCACGGCTAGCGGCTTGTTACGGAAATCCGCATTGAGTGTGCGGGCAAGGCGGTGAATAACGTGTCCCTCAGGCATGTCAGGAAGTCTACGCGGGGGCTATGCTGCTGTAGACTTTTCGGGTACTACCCGTTGAACGGAAGGGCCTAAATACTATGGGGCGCGCGCTCGGTTTTGATCGTGAAAAATATATTGAACTGCAGTCGGAGCATATTAACGCTCGGCGCAAAGAAATCGGCGGGAAGCTCTACCTTGAGATGGGCGGCAAGCTTTTCGATGACATGCACGCCTCCCGCGTGCTGCCCGGTTTCACCCCGGATAACAAGATTGCGATGCTCGAGCGCATCAAGGATGACGTAGAAATCCTCGTCTGCATCAACGCCAAGGACATCGAGCGCCAGAAGATGCGCGGTGACCTGGGTATCCTCTACGAAGATGATGTGCTGCGGCTTGTCGACGTCTTCCGGGACCGCGGCTTCCTGGTCAATAACATTGTCATGACCCAGCTCGAGGACGGCAATAGCCAGGCGGAGGCTTTCATCGAGCGCCTCGAGCGCCTGGGACTGACCGTGGCGCGTCACCGCATCATCCCGGGTTATCCCGCCAACATCGACCTCATCGTCTCCGAGGATGGCCTGGGCAAGAACGACTACGTGGAGACCACCCGTGATCTCGTGGTGGTCACCGCGCCGGGGCCGGGCTCCGGCAAGCTGGCTACCGCGCTCTCGCAGGTCTACCACGAGAATCTGCGCGGCGTGCCAGCAGGCTATGCCAAGTTCGAGACCTTCCCCATCTGGAACCTCCCGCTGGATCACCCGGTGAACCTGGCATACGAGGCCGCCACCGTGGACCTTAACGACGCCAACGTCATCGACCACTTCCACCTCTCCGCGCACGGCGAATCCACGGTGAACTACAACCGTGATGTCGAGGCTTTCCCGCTGCTCAAGTCCCTGCTGGAGCGACTGACCGGCACCGTGCCCTACCAGTCCCCGACGGACATGGGTGTGAACATGGTGGGCTTTTGCATCACCAATGACGAAGTCTGCCGCGAAGCCTCCCAGCAGGAGATCATCCGCCGCTACTTCAAGACTTTGGTGGAGGAAGCCCGCAACGGCCTCGACACCACGCAGTCTGAGCGCGCGGCCGTAGTCATGGCGAAGGCCGGCATCAAGTCCACCGACCGTCCGGTTGTGCTCCCAGCGCGTGAGAAAGCGGAGGAGACCGACGGCCCGGCAGCCGCGCTGCAGCTTCACGACGGCACCATCATCACCGGCCGCACCTCCCCGTTGCTGGGCTGCTCCGCAGCCGCGCTGCTCAATGCACTCAAGCACCTCGCTGGCATTGATGATGACCTGCACTTGTTGTCCCCGGAATCCATCGAGCCCATCCAGACGTTGAAGACAAAGCACCTGGGTTCACAGAACCCGCGCCTGCACACCGACGAGGTGCTCATCGCGCTGTCGGTATCCGCGGCGAAGGACGAGAATGCCCGCCGCGCGCTCGATGCACTGAAGGAGCTTCAGGGCTGCGATGTTCACACCACCACCATCTTGGGTTCGGTGGATGAGGGCATCTTCCGCAACCTGGGCGTCCTGGTGACCTCCGATCCGGTCTTTGCCCGCAAGAGCGCGCTGTACCAGAAGCGTTAAATCCCACTCGCCGGACGTTGACTGAAAGCGCCACCACGTAAGGCATTTCCCCAGACCTAAAACCCGCAACCTGCAGGTGGGCGTCGCCAAGCGCTTGCCGACGCCCACCTGCCCACCTGGGAGTTTCGGGATCGAGGTCTGGGGCTTTGGCTTAAAAGCGGTTGTAGTGCTGGGCCCAAAAGATTGGGGATCTTGCCACTAGCAGGCCTAGACTTGCGGGCGTGACTATTGGCAAGATTCTCCTCTACTACTGCTTTACTCCCATCGAGGACCCCACCGCGATCATGCTGTGGCAGCGATCCCTGTGCGAGAAGCTCGGGCTCAAGGGCCGCATCCTCATCTCGGAGCACGGTATTAACGGCACCGTGGGCGGGGACATGGATGCGTGCAAGCGCTATGTGCGCGAAACCCGTGAGTACCCGGGATTTAAGAAGATGGAGTTCAAGTGGTCCGAGGGTAGCGCGGAAGACTTTCCGCGCCTCTCGGTCAAGGTCCGCGATGAAATCGTGGCCTTCGGCGCGCCGGGCGAGCTCAAAGTGGATGAAAACGGCGTCATCGGTGGTGGTGTCCACCTCAAGCCCGAAGAGGTCAACAAGCTGGTGGAGGAGCGCGGCGAGGAGGTCGTCTTCTTCGACGGGCGCAACGCCATGGAGGCGGAAATCGGCAAATTCAAGAATGCCGTGGTGCCGGACGTGCGCACGACCCACGACTTCATTGCTGAACTTGAATCCGGCAAATATGACTGGATGAAGGATAAGCCCGTGGTTTCCTACTGCACGGGTGGCATTCGTTGCGAGATCCTCTCCGCCTTAATGAAGAACCGAGGCTTTAACGAGGTTTATCAAATTGACGGCGGCATCGTCCGCTATGGCGAGAAGTACGGCAACGATGGCCTGTGGGAAGGCTCGATGTACGTCTTTGACAAGCGCATGCATCACGAGTTTGGCCAGGGCTTAGAGGATCCGGGCTTTATTCAGCTCGGCCACTGCGTGCATTGTGGGAAGGGGACGAATACCTTCCATAACTGTATTAATGAGGACACGTGCCGCAAGCAGGTGCTCATCTGCGATGACTGCATCCAGCACGTGGAAACGCAGCACTGCGGCCGGCCGGATTGCGCCGAGGTGGCTGCCGCCCAAGCGCAGGGTTAGTTTTCGAGCACCGGGGCCAGCAGGATCTGGATATCGTTGATGCACCAGATCATGAAGTTGCCGGCCATGACCCAGAAGATGGCCATCCAGCCGCGCCAGCGCACGTAGGCTTTGAGCTTGCGCACCATGATGACTGCGCAGCCGATCATGCCAATGAACGGGATGATTAGCGTCGTCGTGGCGAACACGGTGCGCTGGGTCCTCGTGCAGAGCCAAGCGGCGTATTCGGCCTGGAGGCAATTGGTTGTGGTCCCGGCGACCTTGAAGAGGCCCGCGAGGAGAAGCGCATAGAGCGCCGAACCGACGAGGATGAAAATCATAAACCACAGCGCTTGGCGCGAGGAACGGCGGTTGGCCTCGGCGACGGTGAGGGGATCGGGTTCGTCGGCAAGCTCGTCAAAGCTGCGGGGCTCTGGGCGAGGCAGGTTCGTATAGTCCGCGTCGGACGTGAGATCGTTTTCGGGGTGCTCGGCTGCCATGGTTTGTCAGTCTAACGTGCTTCTTTATCGTAGGTACTGGGACAGACCAGTACTGGAACGCCCAAGTGGGGAAGCAACTCGGTGGCGGTGCTGCCAATGAAGACGCGTTCGATGGGCCCCATGGGAGCGGAACCCAAGCAGAGCAGGTCGCCCTTCTTCCACTTCAGTGAATCCACCGCGCCGGACCAGCCATGGCCACTGCCGATGGCCGTCGTGACCGATACCTCCGGGTAGGTCTCCGCGATGAGATCGTGGGCGCGGTCCAACAGTGAGAGCGAGTGCTCACGCCAATTCGGTGCATCGGGGGGAAAGGTCGGAGAATATTCGAGGGGGACGTCGACCAGCCCCTTGGCGGAAAACGCCAGGATACGCAGGGGGATTCCGCCGCGCTGCGCAATGCATGCGGCATGCAGCAGGGCGGGGTCGTCGGCATTGCCCAAGTCCGTAAAGGCGAAATTGATGCGGGTGACGCCGTGCTTGGACAGCTTGATACCACGCGGGATGAGCCCCACGGGGAGGGGCGAGTAGTGTAGAAGCGCGTCGGCAGTAGATCCCGAGAAGAAACGGCCCTTCGGCGCGGATTGATTGGCTCCAAGGAGGATGACGCTCGCCTTGAAGTCCTTAGCCGCCTGTTCCAAGAGCTGGGGGCGAGAGGGCCCTGCCAAGAGAACGGAGACATTCTTATCGAGCTGCTCCTTGTCCACCCCGGCTTCGTTCAAGGCCTGCTTGACAGCGCGTTCGCAGGTCGCGCGTTCCTTCTTGAACCACTTCTTGTAGGAACCGCTGAGCTTGCTGAGCGACGTCACGGTGAGGGGCTGCGAAATGGTTGAAACCACGCGAATCCGAACGGAGGTGGAACGTGCGAGCCACGCGGCAAACTCGATGGCCTCCGTGCCGGTGGAGCTAGGACTCCACGACACGAGGACGCGGAGCGGAGGGAGCTGGTCGTCCGGGGAGCATGGCCCTTCCGCAGGGTGTGAAGAATTCTTAGCCATTCAATAAAAAGTTCGGGGTCGTTTTCTTCATTATCGACCCTTCATGCCGGAAAATAAAATCCGCTCTACCGGCACTTTTTGGTCTATTTCCCTTCCATGATTGGACGGTAGACATCGGCAAGCTTGGAGATGAGATTGACCAAAGCGTCAGCGTCCTTGATATCCTCTGGGTCGAGCCAGCGTAGGATCTCAGCCAAAGCCGCCGCGCGCTGGCGGGAGACGATTGTCAGCTCGGATTCCCCAAGCTGGGTAAGGGCGACAAGTACGCCGCGGCGGTCTTTTTCATCGCGGTGTCGTTCCACGAAGCCTTGACGCTCCAATTGGTACAGCGCATTGGAGGCGGTAGGCATCCGGATGAGCTCTGCCTGGGCGATGGTGCTCACGCGCGAAGGGCCGCGCATGCGCAGCTGGTTCATGATGGAGACCTGCGACGTGGTGAGGGATGTGCCTTCTGTCGTGCGCTGGAAAATGAGCATGAGTTTGTTGAGCGCGGGCTGGATCTGGCGGGCGACTTCCAGGGCATCCTCGTAAGGGATGGGGGATTCGATAGTTTCTTCACTCATGGAAAATAAGTGTAGCTAGTAATTTCGCGGAGCGGTAGTTAGCCGATTAAAAAATTTGGTTTCCCACCGCGAAGCACTATGAAAGGGCCTAGATTGTTGACGCCGCCGGCACTACACTGTCCGGCGTGAATTCTCCGTCAAAGGCAGAGTCTGCAAAGACAAGGCCAGAAGTGGCCTACCGCAACGAAGTCTCTTATGAATGGGAGCGTGCACAGCATCTGCGTGAGCTTCGCGCGGGAAAGGTGACGCGCGAAGAGCTATGCGATGCCGACTTTCTCCTTCGCGCGGCGGCGGAACACCATGGCGTCGACATGCGCAAGCCGTGCCCGGTGTGTGAATCAGACATGCGACTGACCCGTTGGGTTTATGGAGATGCTTTAAAACGCCGGGCGGGAAGTGCGCGGAGCGCTGCGGAAATTGCGGACATGGCCGCAGAAGGGCTGGAATTTACCGTGCACTTCGTGGAAGTGTGTCCGGCGTGCCGCTGGAATCATCTGCTTCGAGCCGCCACGGTCTATGCTCTAGGGTAGTTTTGGCTTCCCAGTTCGCGCCGGTAAGCTGCATATATTTACAGTTTCTGTACAGGATTGATGAGGACACGGATCAGTGACCGAGAAGGAAACCTCTGGGCGAAAGGCCGGTAAACGTCGGAAGAGCCCCTCGCGCAGCGCACGACATTCATCCAGCTCTAAACGCCGCTGGCCGTGGATCGTGCTGGCTGTTTTGTTTGTACTAGTGGGCATTCCTGCCCTGCTCTTCGGCTACGCGTATACGCAATACGACGTCCCCGGGCCCAAGGAGCTGCAGCCGAGCCAGATCTCCACCATCGTCGCCGGCGATGGTGAAACTCAACTGGCCAAGCTCGTTCCGCCGGAAGGCAACCGCCGTCAGGTGACGTTGGAAGAGATCCCGGATTATGTGGAGGACTCGGTCCTCGCTGCCGAGGACCGTGAGTTCTGGACCAACTCGGGCTTCTCCTTTACTGGTCTGGGCCGCGCCGTCTTGGGCAAGCTCACGGGTGATAGCACCGCCGGTGGTGGTTCCACCATCACCCAGCAATACGTGAAAAACACCCTAGTTGGTGACGAGTATTCCTACGTCCGCAAGATCCGTGAGCTCATCTATTCGGTGAAGATGACCAATGAGTGGGCCAAAGAGGACATCCTGAACGCCTACCTCAACACCGTCTATTTCGGCCGCAATGCCTACGGCATCGAGGCTGCCTCCAATGCCTACTTCAATAAGGACGCCAAGGACCTCACGAAGGAAGAAGGCGCGCTGCTCGCGGGCGTTATCCAGTCACCGTCTGTCCTTGATCCGTGGGTAGATGAGGAACGTTCTCATGCTCGTTGGGACTACGTCATGGATGGCCTCGTTGAGATGGGTGACCTGGATCAGGCTGAACGCGATCAGTTGGTCTTCCCGGAAACTCGCGATCCGTCTGAGTATTCCGCTTACACCGAAGCGCCAGGCGCTTATGGCCACATCAAGAACCAGGTCATCGATGAGCTGTCCCGTGTGGGCATCACCGAGGATCAGCTGGCCACTGGTGGCCTGAAGGTGACGACAACCATTGATATGACCGTCCAGAATGCGTCGACGGATGCTGCTCATGCAGAGCTGGGAGTGCTGCAGGAAGATGCACGTGCAGCGGCGGTCACCATTGACCCGGCTACGGGTGCCGTGCGCGGCTACTATGGCGGCGATGATTCTGGCGGCTGGGATTATGCCAATTCCCCGCTGCAGACAGGTTCAACCTTCAAGATTATGACCCTGGCCGCAGCGCTCCAGCAGGGCATCGATCTCAATACTTATTACTCCTCGGCGCCCTACCAGCTGCCTGGATCGCAGCTCGTGACCAACGACGTGGGTGCCGGCTGCGGTAGCTGCTCCATCGCTGAGGCAATGAAGAATTCTTATAACACGTCCTTCCTGCGCCTCCAGGATGACTTGGAAAACAAGACGCAGGACACCGCGGATATGGCGCATGCGTTGGGCGTGCCGCGCAGTCTTCCGGGGATTGAAAAGACCCTCACTGAAAATGGTGGAACGCCGTACGAGGGCATCGTGCTGGGCCAGTACCAGTCGCGTCCGCTCGATATAGCGACGGCAATGGCCACCTTGACCAACCAAGGCATATGGCATCAGCCGCACTTCGTGGAAAAGGTAGAAAACGCTGCCGGCGAAGTCCTCTACGAGAACCCGACCGACGGCGGTGAACGCCGTGTCTCCGCCAACGTGGCCAACAACGTGATCTCCGCGATGCAGCCAATTGCCGCATGGTCGAATGGCGCGCTAGCTGGCGGGCGCCCGTCTGCGTCTAAGACTGGTACCACGCAGCTGGGTGACACCGGTCAGAACAAAGATGCGTGGATGGTCGGTTCCACGCCCCAGCTGGCTACAGCAGTGTGGGTAGGCACGGCCGACAACACCTCCGCGATTTTCAATCAGTGGGGCGGCATCATGTACGGCTCGGACGCACCGACGAAGATCTGGAAGTCCATCTTGGACACTTCTCTGGCTAACGTCGAGCAGCAGACCTTCCCGCAGGCCTATCCGATCAACTACGGCGTCGGCAGTTGGGGTTCGGGCTATGTCTATGACCCGAGCCAGAGCACCACGTGGGACCAGACCCCGGCAAGCCCGGAGGGCGAAGCCGCTGAGGGCGAGGGCGAGGCAAAACCAGAGGAAGGCCAACACCATGACGAGGGGCATGGTGATGCCCCGGCGCAGCCGGCCCAGCCTGAGCAACCGGCCGAACCCGCAGAGCCCGAGGTCCCTTCACTTGATGACATTCTCAACGGAGATGGACTCGACCAATTACTTGGTCAATAGGAGATTGATCGCCCGGTGAGCTATCACACTACTTCGCGGATCGTGTCTCTCTCATCTGAGTCTATGACCCATAACGCGGTCGACGCCCTGGGTGGGCCGACGGGGCGCTTTGCTCGTTCGGCTTATGCTGGGTGGTGGACACCCTTGCGCGTGGTTATCACCCTGGCGTGGACGTTTTTGGCGTTTGGGTTTTTGAGTAAGGCAACCTGTGCGGGTAGTCGCCGGGGCGAGGATGGCCTCATCAGCCTGAACTGGGATGGCAACCGCCAATACACGGCCTTTTGCTATAACGACATCGTCCCTCTCTATGGTGGGCGCGGACTCGATCAGCCGGGCTTCCCCTATGCCTATTCCTGGGTTGAGGGCGATCTCACCCGCTACATGGAGTACCCAGTACTGGCCGGCCTCTTCCAGGGAGCCGTCGGGTGGCTGGCGCGCACCACCTATCCGGCCGTCGAGTGGCTTGGGATGGCAGATGTCAGCTGGTACTTCGGACTGACCGCGTTCATCATGTCTCTCGTGTGGGTCGGCACCGTGGTGATGGTTTTTCAGCTCACGGGGAACCGGGCATGGGACACCATCCTCATGGCGGCCAGCCCGCTCGTGGTTATTCACGCTTTTACAAACTGGGACATTCCGTCGGTGGCCTTCATGGTGGGTGCGCTACTCGCAGTGACGAAGCGCAAGAATTGGCTTGCCGGTATCCTCATCGGCCTTGGCACGGCCTTTAAATTGTGGCCCCTGTTTATCCTGGGTGCGTTTTTAGTGTTGGCCATCCGCCATAAACGGTGGGCACCTTTCTTCAAGATGATCGTGGCAACCGCTGTGACGTGGCTCGTGGTGAACCTTCCCGTGGCACTGGCCTACCCCGAAGCGTGGGGCGAGTTCTTCAGGCTCAATCAAGAGCGCGGTGCGGAGTGGACCACGATCTATGCGCTGTTGAGTCGCGTGACGGGCGTGGGCTTCGAAGCCGAATTCCTCAACACCTTCTCCCTCGTGGCCTTCCTAGCGTGCTGCGCTGCCATCGCCATTATGGGGCTTACTACGCCGCGTGCGCCACGGGTAGCTGAGATGATCTATCTCATCATCATGGCCTTCCTGATCTTCAACAAAGTGTGGTCGCCGCAGTACTCACTGTGGCTCGTCGTACCGGCACTCTTGGCCCTGCCACGTTGGCGCCTCATCTTTAGCTGGGCGCTTGCCGACGCCCTCCTCTGGCCCATCCTTACCTGGCACATGCTTGGGGCTGAGAATAAGGGCCTGCCGCACGAGATGCTGGATATCGCCGTGATTACTCGTGATGGCTTCATCATTGCCATCGGTGTGCTGATCATCCGTCAGATGTGGGGCAAAGCGGAAGATAAGGTCCGTGCGGCGCACGGCGGTAGGGATCCATTGGCGGGGGATTTTGCGCTATGACTATGACGATCCTGGGCATCATCTCCATCACGCTGGGTTTTATCTGCGTGTTGAGCGCCTATTACCTGTTTCAACGCTCTCAAGACCGCACCTGGCCCATTGTGCTGGGGCTGCTGGCTCTCTTGTTCCTCACTGTGATTCCTGCTGGTGCGGCGATCTTTGTCGCGGCGACACACTAGATGCGGCCGAGGAGATAGGGGATTTCCTTTTCCGCCGGTCAGTGCGGTACTGTGTGAGGGTTGCTTGACGCAACAGACCCTCCTGTCATATCCGCAAAGGTGATATGGCCGATACCAATTACTAGACCATAGGAGGTGATGAGGTCCGTGCGTCACTACGAAGTCATGATCATTCTGGATCCTAATCAGGATGAGCGCACCGTAACCCCGTCCCTAGACAAGTTCCTCGAGGCAATCCGCAAGGATGGCGGCAAAGTCGAAAAGGTTGACGTGTGGGGCAAGCGCCGTCTTGCATACCCGATCAACAAGAAGGAAGAGGGCATCTACGCAGTCGTGGAGCTGGAGTGTGAATCCCACTCCGTTCTCGAGTTCGATCGCCGTCTGAACCTGAACGACTCCATCCTGCGTACCAAGGTTCTGCGCACCGACAGCAAATAGCGGATACTGGGTTTCGAGCAATCCACGTAACCGATATTAAGGAGTAAAGACATGGCTCAGGGAGATACCAACATCACGGTTGTCGGCAATATCGTTGCTGACCCGGAACTGCGCTTCACCCCGGCGGGTGCCGCAGTAGCGAATTTCCGTGTTGCCTCCACCCCGCGTCGCTATAATCAGCAGACTTCCCAGTGGGAGGATGGCGAGGCCATGTTCCTCACCTGCAACGTGTGGCGCCAAGCCGCAGAAAACGTTGCGGAGACCCTGACCAAGGGCATGCGCGTTATCGTTACTGGCCGTTTGCGCCAGCGCTCTTACCAGACGCGTGAGGGCGAGAACCGCACTGTTTTTGAGATTGAGGTCGATGAGGTCGGCCCGTCCCTGCGTTATGCAACCGCTCAGGTTAACCGCAAGTCCGGCAACGGCGGCGGCAACTATGGCGGCCAGCAGCAGGGTGGTGCTAACTACAGCGGTGGCAACCAAGGCGGTTTCTCCGGAAACCAGGGTGGTTTCTCTGGAAACCAGTCCCAGTCCTCTGCCCCGCAGCAGTCCCAGCAGTCGGCTCCGAGCAACGATCCGTGGAATTCGGCACCCCAAGCAGGAAGCTTTGGTGGTGCGGATGCAGAACCCCCGTTCTAAAACTGTCACGCAAGTATTCATTTAACTCAATTGAAAGGCAGGGATCATGAAGCTGATCCTCACCGCTGCCGTTGAGAACCTCGGCGCCCCCGGCGAAATTGTAGAGGTTAAGGACGGCTACGGACGTAACTACCTGCTTCCGCGCGGCCTGGCTATCGTTGCCACCCGCGGTGCTGAGAAGCAGATCGAGGGCATCAAGCGCGCCCAGGAAGCTCGCGCAATCCGCGACCTGGACCATGCACGCGAGATCCGTACCCAGCTGGAGGAGCTCAAGGACGTTAACGTCCCGGTGAAGACCTCCGAGTCCGGCAAGCTCTTCGGCTCCGTGTCCGCAGAGGACATCGTGAACGCCGTTGCCGCCGCTGGCGGCCCGAAGCTGGACAAGCGCATTGTTGTGCTTCCCAAGGGCCTGGTCAAGAAGACCGGCAACTACCAAGTCGAGCTGAAGCTGCACGCTGACGTTATCGGCAAGGTGAACTTCTCGGTCGTCGCTGCCTAAGAACTAAGGCGCACGACGGTCACCCTCCGTCCGCCCGCGTGTGAGGCGCGGCGCCGGTACGCAGGACGTGACCTTAAGACAACAGCAAGGCTTGAGGCCGTGCTCCTCCCACTATGTGAGGTGGTGAGAGGAAGCACGGCCTCAGGCCGTTTTGTGGGCTTTTGGGGATAGAGATTTGGGGAAAGACTCAAACTGTGGATAACTCGCACTATCTGTGGATAACTCGGTGGTGAGTTAACGGTGAATTTACTCACGGCGCACGGTGTTAACCCGCTGGTAGGGGCGATATTCAGATGGGGGCCTACTTTTCCACCGGTTTTGTGCGGATTTTCACACTAGGAAAAACCTATCCTGACCAGTGGAAATAATCATCGCAGGTCACAGCGCTGCAAAGTTATCCACAGCCCTGACCTCTGTCTTTGCACACCGTGTCTTTGCTGACCTGGGAATTCCACAGGTCTCTGTGGATAACTATGGGAGTTATGCCCAAGGGGTAGTGTCTTGACCCTCAGCTAGACTGTTGTGTACAACGCGCGGTTGCCGCTCGGCACTGCATCGAAGCCTGGCCGTCCGGCGCGGAGAAGAGTGAGGATTTCAGGCACACGGCCAGGGTGGGATTAATGAACGGTGGGATTAATGAGCAATGACTAATGCCAGTTTTGATGATGACCAGGTTCCACCACCACCGGAGCCGGTAGAGGAGGAACCCCGCCGCTCCTACCGGCAGGAGGAGCCTAAGCGTTACGGCGAATTCCGTCAGCCGCCCGCGGACCGTGAGGCAGAACAAGGCGTCCTTGGTGCTATGCTCCTGAGCCCGAACACGGTCATGGAGGTCATTGAAGAGCTGGAGCCGGAGGATTTTTACTATCCTGCGCACACGCTCATCTACCAGGCCATGATTGACCTTTATGCCGCAGGCACCGACATTGATGCAGTGATTGTGGCGGCCCGACTCGATCGATATAACAACCTCGAGCGCGTTGGCGGTGCGCCCTACCTGCATACCCTGTTGGCCACGGTGCCAACCGCTGCCAACGCCCGCTATTACGCGGAGATTGTCGCGGAGAAGGCGGTGCTGCGCAAGCTGGTGGACGCCGGTACGAGAGTCGTCCAACTCGGCTTCCAAGGCTCCGAAGACATGGAGATTGAGTCCGTGCTGGACCGCGCCCAGCAGGAAGTTTTCGCTGTCGCGCAGAAGAAAACGACCGAGGATTACCGTGCGCTGAGTGATCTCATCGATCCCACCATTGATGAACTCGCCGCCCTGCAACAAAACGGCGTGGAGTCCGGCGTGCCCACCGGTTTCATCGACCTCGATAACCTGACCAATGGTCTGCGTGCCGGCCAGATGATCATCGTCGCCGCCCGCCCTGGCGTTGGTAAGTCCACGCTGGCCATGGACTTCATGCGCTCGGCATCACTGCAGCATAACAAGACCTCCGTGGTCTTCTCCCTGGAGATGTCTGCCTCAGAGATCGTCATGCGCCTGTTGTCTGCGGAGGCGGAAGTGAAGCTGTCGGATATGCGCGGTGGCCGCGTGTCCACGGAGGATTGGGCCAAGATCGATGACACCCTCAACCGCATCCAGGATGCGCCTCTGTTCATCGATGATTCCCCGAACCTCACCATGATGGAAATTCGCTCCAAGGCCCGCCGCCTCAAGCAGCAGCACGGTCTAGACCTCATTGTGCTGGACTATATGCAGCTGATGTCTTCAGGCAAAAAGGTGGAGTCCCGCCAGCAAGAGGTTTCGGAGTTCTCGCGCCAGCTCAAGCTGTTGGCCAAGGAGCTGGAAGTTCCGCTCATCGCGATTTCGCAGCTGAACCGTGGTCCAGAATCCCGTACCGATAAGAAGCCGCAGCTGGCGGATCTGCGTGAATCCGGCTCGCTTGAGCAGGACGCCGATATGGTTATGCTGCTCTACCGCCCAGACTCACAAGACCGCGATGATCCCCGCGCCGGTGAGGCGGATATCATCCTGGCCAAGCACCGTGGCGGCCCGATCGACACGGTGAAGGTGGCGCACCAGCTGCACTACTCCAAGTTCGTCAACATGGCGCACGGTTAAATTACAGGTCCACGACAGCGTTGGGGTCACCCAACCGTGGGCCGAGGATGACCAAGACCAAGAAGACCGCAGCCGCGGCGAGCGCCAGCCATCGCCACACCGGGAAGAAGCGCTCGCCACAAAGCCGGGCGAATGCCGCGCCGATGAGCGCGCCGATCGTATTGAAGATGAGGTCATCAATATCAGTGCGTCCTAGCGCGAAGGCATACTGGACTGTTTCCAGTGCCAAACTCAGCGCGAATCCCCACGCGGCCGTTGCCTTGATTGATCGGCACATGCTGAAGACGAGCATGCCGAAAGGAATGAAAAAGGCGGTATTGCCCGCATACTCAAAAAGCGGGCCAAACCAGGTGCCTCCGGAGAACTCATCAAGTGGCACCAAACGCAGGTCACGAACTCGCTGGTTCTCCGGCTTCCAGAGGTAGCCAATCTGATAGAAGGGCTTAAGCGTGGTGAGCGCGGCCATGACCGCGATCCACGCGCCAAGGGCGACCCTATTGAGCAAGGGTCCTGCCCTTGAACTCTGGCAGTGTCAGTGCTGCTACAGCTGCGAGGCCGAAGGCTGCTGCGAACAGCGCGAAGAGCGAGCCCGTTCCTGCCACCGCGATGAGCGGCGGAACGATGAGCGGTGCCAGGATTGATGCGAGTCGGCCGAAGCCAGCTGCCGCACCGGTACCGCGCCCGCGCAGGGCGGTGGGGTAGAGCTCCGGGCCGATGGCGTACAGCGCACCCCACGCGCCAAGGTTGAAGAAGGAGAGCAGGCAACCGGCCAGGATGATCATGGCTTCAGTGTTAGCGAAACCAAAGAACCCGGCGGACAGGGCGGAACCCACGAGGAATATCGCTAGGGTCGAGCGGCGGCCCCAGACCTCGATGAGCCAGCCGGCTGCGGCGTAGCCGGGTAGCTGGGCGAGAGTGATAATCAGCGTGAAGCTGAAGGACTTCACCAGGGAGAAGCCATCCGCGACAAGCAGTGACGGAATCCAAATGAAGGCGCCGTAGTAGGAGAGGTTGACGCAGAACCAGATGGTCCACAGCGTCAGCGTGCGCCCGCGCAAGGACTTTGACCAAATGCTGGTGGCGGTGACATCTTCCTCGGAGTAGGTCGGTGCCGGGGTCGTGCGGTCAATGTCCGCCTCGTCTACCTCGGCCTCAAAGGAAGCGACGATTTCTTCTGCTTCCTCGTGGCGGCCCTTCGACTCTAGGAAGCGCACTGATTCAGGCAAGTGAAGGCGTACATAGAGAGCGTAGAGCGCGGGCACCATGCCGAGCGCTAGGGCCCAGCGCCAGCCGCTTTCCGACGCCCCCACCACGAACGTTCCAATTACCGCAGCGAGGATCCACCCCACCGCCCAGAAGGCCTCCAGCAGAACGACCATGCGCCCGCGCACCTTGAGCGGTGCGAACTCGGAAATCAGCGTGGAGGCCACCGGCAGCTCAGCGCCGAGGCCAAGTCCGATGAAGAAGCGCAGGATGATGAGGAGCGTGAGGCCCGTTGCCAGGGCAGAAGCGCCCGTGGCAAGGCCATAGACCAGCAGGGTCAGAGCAAAAATGTGGCGGCGGCCGAACTTATCGGCCAAGAGGCCGCCGAAGGTGGCGCCCAAGGCCATGCCGATGAAGCCCACGGACGCCAGCCAGGAGGATTGGGTCGGTGTGATCCCCCAGTGCACGGCCAAAGCGGCCATGATGAAGGAGATGAGGCCCACGTCCATGGCGTCGAGCGCCCAGCCGATGCCGGAGCCGAAGAGGAGACGTTTGTGTTTTCCAGTGACGGGAAGGCGGTCGAGCCTCTCCGTGCGTGAGATAGAGCGATGATCAAGACGATTCATGCAGGCTAAGCTTACTCCTCGGGGGTAAAGCTTTTCAGCCGCAGAGAATTGGTCACCACAAAGACTGAGCTCAGGGCCATTGCCAACCCCGCCAGTAGGGGGTTGAGCAGGCCAAACGCTGCCACAGGAAGAAGAATAATATTATAGGCGAAGGCCCAAAATAGGTTGCCCTTGATGATGCGCAGGGTGCTGCGCGCGAGTCGCACTGCCTCGGCAACGGAGCGCAGGTCGTTGTTCATCACCGTGATATCGGAAGCTTCGATGGCCACGTCTGCTCCCGCGCCCATCGCGATTCCGAGGTCCGCCTGCGCGAGCGCTGCGGCGTCGTTGACGCCATCGCCCACCATGGCCACAGTGCGCCCCTGCTCCTGCAGACGAGCAATAGTATCCACTTTGTCTGCGGGCATGACCTCCGCTGTCACGTTGGCATCATCAATGCCAACGGCTCGCGCCACTGCACGCGCCGCGCCGGCGTTATCCCCGGTGAGTAGGTGGGGTGTAAGTCCTAGCTTGTGCATTGCTGCGATGGCGGCGGCGGAGGATTCCTTGATGCGATCCTGCAGCTCGATGGTGCCTGCCAGGGTGTCATCGACGTAGACGCCGACTTGGGTCCCGGTGCCCTCATAGCCCGCAGGCGGCCGGCCGACTCGCACGTGCGCGCCCTCAATCGTTGCCTCGATGCCTTGGCCGGGAAGCTCGTGGAAGTCTTCGGCTGTGGGGAGCTCGCCGTCGTAAGCCGTGCGGATGGCGCGTGCGATGGGGTGCTCGGAGCCCTGCTCTGCGGCCGCGGCGAGACGAAGAACGTCCTGCTGCGTGTGCCCTGCCGTAGATTGGATTGCTCCCACCGACATCTGGCCTTCCGTGATGGTGCCCGTTTTATCTAGAACGATGGTGTCGATCTGGCGCGTCGATTCCAAAATCTCCGGGCCCTTGATGAGGATTCCCAGTTCGGCGCCGCGCCCGGTGCCCACGAGGATTGCGGTGGGCGTCGCCAAGCCCATGGCGCACGGACACGCGATGATGAGGACGGAGACGGCGGCCACGAAGGCTGGGGCGATACCACCGAACAACAGGTGTGCCACGAGGGCGAGGAGAGCGATGCCGATGACGATCGGGACAAAGACGGCGGCGATGCGGTCCGCGAGACGTTGTACAGGGGCCTTCGAGGTCTGGGCCGCAGTGACCAGCGCGCCCATCTGGGCCAAAACGGTGTCGGAGCCAACGCGGGTGGCGCGCACCTCAAGGCGCCCAGAGGCGTTGATGGTAGCGCCCGTCACCGTGCTGCCGGGTGAAACCTCAACCGGCATTGACTCGCCGGTGAGCAGGGATTCATCCACGGCGGAATGACCGCTGAGAACCACGCCATCGGTGGCGATCTTCTCGCCGGGACGGACCACAAAAACATCGCCTACGTGGAGCTCGCTGGCGGGAATGCGGGTTTCGGTGCCGTCGCGAAGCACGGTGGCTTCTTTAGCCCCCATAGTCAGCAGCGTGGTGAGCGCCTCGGAGGAGCGCCCCTTAGCTTTGAGCTCAAACCACCGTCCAAGCAGCAGGAAGGTGATAACCATGCCGACGGATTCGAGGTAGATGTGGTCCATCTGCGCGTCATTGGAGCGTAGCGTCATGTGCATGGTCATACCGGGCATTCCGGCATCGCCGAAAAAGAGCGCGTAGAGGGACCAACCGAAAGCGGCGGTAGTGCCCAGTGTGATGAGAGTATCCATCGTGGCAGCGCCATGCTTCAGATTGGCCCAGGTAGCGCGGTGGAAGGGTGCTCCGCCGATGACGTAGACGAGTGTCGTGAGCATCAAGCAGGCCCACTGCCAGTGCTGAAACTGCAGGGCCGGGACCATGGAAAGCAGCATCACTGGTAGGGAGAGTGCCGCAGAGAGCAGGGTGCGCTGAAGGATGTCGGAGGCTTCGCTCTCGCGAGCATCCTCCGCCGTGCTTGCTGGTTCCTCCCCCTCACCGTCCATGGTGAAGGCTCCGTAGCCCGCGCCTTCGACGACGTCGATGAGATCGGCGGGCGTCGTCGTTGCAGGGTCATAACTCACGGAGGCAGACTCCGTGGCGAAGTTGACCGTGGCTTCAACGTTGTCGAGTTTGTTGAGTTTGCGCTCGACGCGGGAGGAGCACGACGTACAGGTCATCCCAGTGATGCCGAGGGTGAGGCTGGTAGTCATGGTGTTTAGGCCAATTCGTAGCCGGCTTCGGCGACGGCAGCAGCAACTTGCTCATCGCTAAAACCCTCCCCGGTGACGGTGACTGCACCGGTGGTGTGGTCGGCAGTAACGTCGGTTACGCCACTGATCTCTGAGATCTCTTCCTTGACGGAAAGCTCGCAGTGGCCACAGGTCATGCCGGTAACGGTGTAGGTTGTGGTGCTCATGGTGATGAATCCTTCTCTCTTCTTAGCGGTTAATGCTACTGCCAAGAATATACCCACCTGGGGTATACGCGCAAGGAATAATCGAGTCTTGTGTACCGTTGAGGGTTGATAGAACCGACAAATATCCCCGAGACTGATAGGAACAACATGGCAACGATTGACATTACTGAGGACACGTTCCAGGAGACCATCTCTGCCGACGGCATCACGCTCGTCGATGCCTGGGCGGAATGGTGTGGCCCGTGCAAGCGCTTCGGCCCGGTCTTTGAGAAGGCATCTGAAGAGCACCCTGATGCTACGTTTGCCAAGCTGGATACTGAGGCCAACCAGGAGCTATCTGCGAAGCTGCAGATTCAGTCCATCCCTACCTTGATGGTTTTCCGCGATGGCATCCTGGTCTTCCGTGAGGCTGGCGCCCTGCCGCCGGCAGCACTGGAGGATCTCATCGGCCAGGTTAAGGCCCTCGACATGGACGAAGTCCGCGCCCAGGTGGAGAGCCAGAAGGCGGAATAGTCCCGAAGAATTCTCCTTGGTGCGGAGGGCCAAGTACGCCCGCCGCGCGCGCTTTCCTGTGAGTATCGCTACACTCGCAGGAAAGCGTCTTTTTATATAGGCCACTAATAAGAGCTGCATTAAATACTGTTGCAGGAACCACTAAGGAGTGAGTGCGATGGCAAATCCATTTAGCAAAGGCTGGAAGTATGTGATGGCTTCTTTCGATCAGAAGATCGACGAGAACGCTGACCCCAAGGTCCAGATCCAGCAGGCCGTGGAAGGTGCGAAAGAGCAACATCGCCAGATTTCCGAACATGCGGCGGAGATTATTGGACGCAAAACCCAGCTGGAAATGCAGCTCAACCGCCTGGTGAAGTCCCAGAAGGACTACCAAGACCAGACCCGCCGGGCGCTGGAGCTGGCGGATGCTTCCGAGGATCCGCAGAAGGCCGCCGAGTACAACCAAGCGGCAGAGGTCGTGGCGAGCCAGCTGGTCGCCGTAGAGAATGAGTTGGCCAATCTGAAGTCCCAGCACGAGGCCGCCGCCCAAGCTGCCGAGCAGGCGAAGGCCCAGCAGCAGCAGTCGGAGGCCCGCCTTAAGGAGCAGCTCGCGCAGGTGGACCAGTTGCTGTCCCAGGCTGATCAGGCAGCGATGCAGGAGAAGAACGCTGAGGCCTTGGACTCTATGAACGAGCTCAAGCCCGATGATTCCACGCCAACGTTGGATTCGGTACGCGCCAAGATTGAGAAGCGCTACGCCGATGCTCTCGGCGCTCAGGAGCTGCACCAGGCAACTGGTGGCAGCCGGATTCAGGAGATTTCGGCCGCGGGTCACGATACGGCCGCCGCGTCCCGCTTGGACGAGATTCGCGCCGAGATGGCCAAGAATAAGGAGATCGAAGGTTCCCCCTTCGCTAGCGACCAAGCGCTTGAGACTGGCACCGAAGCTGGTGTTGGTTCCGAATCGGAGACCACCGAGGGCAAGCAGTAGCCACCGCGGACCACATCACCGCATAGAAAAGGGACCTTTGAGAGCGGGCCGCGTAGCGCGGCCTGGGAGTTTCAGCGCCTTATGCTCTCAAAGGTCTCTGTGGTGTTTTAGCTATCTTGCCGGCGGATATTGATGAGCACGCCGCGGATGCCCGAGTGGAAGCCATCGCGCAGGTTGACGCGCTGGGTTTCGGTGAGCGTGTACTCGTGCAGCGTTTCACAGGCGAACTGCAGCAGCGGGCGGTCGATTTCCGGTGGCAGCCCGCCGCCCGATAGCAGGTGAGCCTGGTCGCGTTGATCAGCGCTCGCAGCGTTGTCGAACCACCACGAGGCATATTGCTGTCCCACATCAAAGGGAGACTGGAACCCGGCGGAGCTCCACACTTCTTCAGGGAGCGGAACGTACTTCGAACGTAGCTTGCGGCGCGGTGCCATCATCGACGGCTTTGGCGCGGCCGGCTTGGGAGCAGGCTTCGAGGCTTCGGTGCCTGCTTCCGACTCTTTGTCGGCAGGCTCCTGAGCAGCGGTTCCAGGCTGGGAGGGCTCCTCGTCCTCGGCGGGGACGCTGGGTGCTGCTGACTCGGGGTGAGCGGCCGTGGCCGCCACATCTTGTGCCGCGGCAGAAGGAGTGGCCGGCCCGGGTTTCGGTGCGGAGGGGAAAGCAGCTTGTGCCTCGGTAGGTTCTTCGCATTCCGGAGCGAGCTCGCTAGCGGCATCGCTCACGTCCTCGCTGCCGTCCTCGGAATTCTGGGGTTCGCGGATGGTCGGCGGTAGCGGGCCTTCGAGAACCTCGAGCTCCATTGCATCGGCGAAGTCCTCGCGCGGATCAAGGATTGTGGTGGAATCACACGCATGGCGCAGAGCGGAGGACATTGAATCCCAGCCGAAGCCGTAGAGGTGCACGCGCACGCCGTTATTGACGGCTTCCTGCACTCCGGGGATCATGTCGGCGTCGCCGGAGACCAAAACAAAGTCCGTGACTTGGCCCTTCATAGCGGAGACGATCATGTCGGCGACAAGGCGGGTATCCACCGCTTTTTGGGTGCGGCGCTCGCCCCATTCGATGAGTTGGCCGGTACGCAGCTGCACGCCATCGCAGACGCGCAACGCTCGCTGGTAGCGGTGGGGCCCAGTATCCGGGATTCCGTCATACCAGTATTGGCGGTGAATACGGTTTCCAACCTGGTTCTCAATCATGGAACCAAGGGAGCTGACTACTTCGGGTAAATCAATCTCTAGCTGGGCTCGGGCACCCGTTTCCCATGAGTTATAGAAACTGGCGAGTAGATATGACGTGTCGACGAAGACAAGTGTTCGTTCAAGCATGGCTCCTAAATTCCGTTCTATTTCTTCTAAATAATTTTCTTAGGTCACTTCTGTGAGGTCTTCCAGCCTAAGGCCGGTGTGTTCCAGTGTGCCCCATTAGTCACAAAACGTCGATAACCTTGAGGGAATTCCCAGGTCAAAGTCAGGGCTCGATGCAGTCTTGCCAGGACTAAAGGATGGTTATATGGTTAGTTACATGAGTAACCAACCAGCTAAGGGGTCGGCATGGATAACTCCGCGCAGCCGCTCTTCCGTCAGATAGCTGTGCTCATTGAGGACGCCATTATCGAAGGCACCCTCACCGAAGGGGCACAGGCGCCGTCCACGAACGAGCTGGCCGCCTTCCATAGCATCAATCCCGCCACCGCCCGTAAAGGCCTTTCTCTTCTCGTGGATCTGGGGATCCTCGAAAAGCGCCGAGGCATCGGGATGTTTGTCACTTCAGGTGCAGCCGAAATGATTCGCGCGCGGCGTCGCCAAGAATTTGCAGCCGAGTACGCCGCGCCGCTGATCGACGAAGCCGTGCACCTGGGCTATACCCGCCAGCAGCTCCATGACCTCATTGATCTTGTCGCAGAAAGCCGAGGACTCTACTCATGATTTCCACCCCACACTTCACCTTCGGCGACGGCCTCACACATGGCCTCGTCGGCCCCAACGGTATTGGTAAGACCACGTTGCTACGCAAGATTGCCGGACAGCTGAATGCTTCCGGCATCAAGGTCGATGGCGACAAGCCCTATGACAATGAAAAGGTGCTCAACAAGGTTGTGCTTATGGGTATCGACAACCCCTTGCCCGAAGGCTGGAACGTGAAGAAAGTCTTCACCGTAGCCAGCCTGCGCTGGCCCACCTGGAACAAGGAGCGCGCCGAGGAATTGGTGGAGCGTTTCGAGCTCCCGATGAAGAACTACTCGGGGCTTTCCCGCGGGCAGAAGTCGGCGGCGAGCTTCATTGTCGCGGTGGCTTCGGGGGTGCCGTACATGCTTCTCGACGAACCCTATCTCGGCCTCGACGCTTCCAAGCGGGAAGTATTCTACGAAGTCTTACGCGAGGAGCATGGCCGCACCATCATTGTCTCCACCCACCACCTCAACGAGTTATCCGGTTTGCTCGATACCGTGGCTTTGATGGGGGAGAGCCCGATCTCCGGACCCATCGATGAGTTCATTGAGGGCGTCGTCCAACTCACCGGCTCTGCCGAAGCCCTCGATCGCGCGCTGGGGCGCCTGCAGCTTCCGGTCCTTGAGCGCGAAACCTCAGCCGTGGCAGACCGCGCGCTTGTCGACGCCCGCCCCAGCCACACCACCAACGTCTTCGACATGGCCCAGGAAATGGGTTTGCGTGCCAGCGAGGTATCCCTCGAACAGGCAGTGTTGGCATTGGGGGAGGCATGATGAAGATCTATAGACATATGGCGCTGAGCTGGAACAGCTTCTTTTTTGCCTTGTGGATTGTTGTCCTTCCGGTGCTGGGAATGGATCGCGGGCAAGGGTGGGCCATTGGTTACTCACTCTTTATGGTCCTTATGGTTTACCTTTCGCAGCCTGATTTCACGCGTTATCTGACCTTTGGGTTGAGCACCCGGGTGTGGAATGGGCACCGGCGAATCAATGCTTCCCTGACGCTTGTGCTCATTCTTGTTAGCGCGCCCTTCGCCTTTCCGTGGTGGACTCTCATCGCGCCAACGGCAGCGTGGATATTCTGCGTGGCCAAGCGCGTCGAGCCATCGCGCATGACCGCGAGCTCCCTCATCGTAGGCAGCGATGGTGATTCTTCGACGGGCTGGTTCTCAGCGTCCCCGGTCTCCCAAATTGTGTTGCGTCCCCAGGTCCGCGCGTGGATGTGGACTGCGATCGGTGTAGCCATCGCAATAGCGATAACCATCGTGGTGAGCAAGCTGTGGGATGCCGCCGTGGGCATCGTGGGTGTCATTGTTACGTTGATTGTCCTGCCGCTAGTTGCTGATTCAATCCGCAGCTCACTCAAAGATGCAGTGGCCTTTGGGCTGCCGCGCGGTGCCTGGGCTAAGGCCACTGTGCTGTGCACGGCAATCCCCGTGGTCCTATCGCTCGTGGCCGATCTGGTAGCGATGATGTGGACCGGCAATCCAGCGGGGTTCACCATCGTGTGTCTTGCTACAACGTCACTACTTTTAAGTTTCGCCATTACCGACAAACCGACGTGGCTTTACACAACTGCGCTAGCGGGAGCAATCGCCATACTGTTCATAGCGTGGCTTATCAATCCCAGCGTTGCGATGGGGTGGACGTTCACAGGGATGGCAATCATCTACGTTGTGTGGGTTGCCGCGTATCCCCGGATGGCTAAAAAGACCAACGTGTTTAGCCCGGGCCTCATGGGCTGGTTTGGGTCACGCTGAGCGCCAACCAATGTCGGCGTTAAACGGTTGTCTTTGTGCACTTCAAGAAGGGATAAAAACCTTCTTTGAAGTGCATATTTGTGTTTTTTCAAGGCCGTATGTAACTTTATATGAGTCAGCGCGACCGACAGCGCCCCACAGGAACAGAGGTTCTTGGAGAGAGGCGGTAGGAAAACAGGCCCTGACAACAAATATTTTCCTTACTCGCAGTACTGCGTTTCGCTTAAAGCGGGCCGTATGGCTGTGTGGTGACGATGTCTGAGAACTCAATAGTGTGCCAATGTACTTTTTTGTTGGTTGATTTTATTTGTTCTGGCCGTGTTGTGCCGTATGTGT
>NZ_JASOLS010000190.1:0-263 GCF_030215295.1 Corynebacterium sp. UMB6689
TTTTAAAGGCAACTAAAGACTATATAGAGGTTAAAGATAAGGAAAAATTTATCAATAGTTTATTGTACTTATTATTACCTAAGCATCGAAACAATTTAAAACGGAGGCAGCCTATGTTAAAGGAAATAGTTACAGAATCGTTAATTCAAGTAAATATAAATGCTGATAATTGGGAAGATGCGATTAACAAGAGCGCAAGTTTGCTTGAAAAAAAGGATATTATATCACATTCCTATACTGAGGCGATGATAAAAAACGTTAAG
>NZ_JASOLS010000191.1:0-263 GCF_030215295.1 Corynebacterium sp. UMB6689
CCAGCTGGTGGCCGGAAAGTGCCTGGTGGTCAGCCCAAACTTGGTCTAGAGCATTGAGGTATTGGTCATTGGAATAATGTCCATCCACATGGGCCAAGCGCGAATAATTAGGCCGCCAGAAATCCATGACATCAATGGTATAATAGCTAGCATCGTCATTGACACTAAGGATTCGGGGATTGGCAGTAATTAATAAGGCCACTGCCCCAGCGCCTTGAGCGGCTTCCCCTGCAGTGTTTAAGCCGTACCGGGCAATATCACTG
>NZ_JASOLS010000192.1:0-263 GCF_030215295.1 Corynebacterium sp. UMB6689
GCATAAATCACTTGTTTCATCGGACTTCCTCCTTTATAAGACGGCTTATTAAGATATATAATGTGTACTATTAGATTATATAGTGCATCATATATAAATAGCAAGCGCTTTCTTATTAAGAAATCCTTAATTTGAGGTCTGTAAAATAAATTTTAACAAATAGCTTTATGAGCATTCGTTCTGCTTTTGAATATTAGTCATTGAAAAGCCATGGCACCGGCTCGAGCCTCGGTCTCTCGCCTAACGAGGCTCAAATGGAGAGT
>NZ_JASOLS010000193.1:0-262 GCF_030215295.1 Corynebacterium sp. UMB6689
GTATCGATATGCTCTAAGCCATATTGGTCAATTGCTGCTTCAATAACCTGAATGTAGCTTTGTAAAAATTTCTCATAATCAAAGGGGTGATCTGCTTGACTATAATACACACCAAAACCGCCACCCAGGTTAATCTCTCTTACCTGGCAACCGGCCTTTTCTTCCATTTGCCGGCAGAAAGCTAACATTAAGTCGGCTTCTTCAAAGAAAAATTTTTCTTCTAATATTTGTGAACCGATATGACAATGGAAACCGGTAAAGT
>NZ_JASOLS010000194.1:0-262 GCF_030215295.1 Corynebacterium sp. UMB6689
TGTGTCCGGCTGTCCCTAAGGCACGGCCACGGGCAACGGGATCTTCGATATGGAGCCATTCGAGTAGGCCTTTACCGACTGCGGAAACGATCACGGCGTTAAAGATCACGGCTGCTGCAGTGATGGAGGAGATCCCGCCTAAGGATTCTGCGATCGGTAGGGCGATAGCGGTGGTGGCTGGTTGAGGTAAGAGGGCGGCAATAATAGAGTTATCCATATGGATTAACTTAGCCATGATACCCAGAGATACCAAGGAAAGGGC
>NZ_JASOLS010000195.1:0-262 GCF_030215295.1 Corynebacterium sp. UMB6689
CTCGGCCTCCAGGTCGAAGGTCTCCAGGCGCTTCTGGATGGCGGCTGCGCCCATGTCACCCTTGAAGTAGGTGCCGTAGCGGGCCACCATCGCGCGGTAGAGGCGCTCGTCACCGATCAGGGCACCGACCTTCAGGTTCGTGAAGTTATCCCACACGACCTCAAGACCGTCGATGTCACCGTCGAAGCGCTTACGAAGGCGCGCCATGTCCTTCTCGGCGCTCTTGCGGAGCTTTTCGCGTTCCGCGGCGGAGGCGCCATCA
>NZ_JASOLS010000196.1:0-262 GCF_030215295.1 Corynebacterium sp. UMB6689
ATCATTGCTTTGACTTTGGCAAGCCGCCAGGGTGAAGGCACATAGACTGGATACTAGGCCTAGGGTGAATTTTTTCTTAAATTTCATAAATCAAACTCCTAATCATTTCATTCAATATACTCTAAAAATATAGCACAGCTCTTATTCTAACTCAATGCTAATGAAAAGAAGTCTAAGAACCTTCAAAGATTCTTAAACTTCTTTTCTCTTACTACCTTCGGATTATTCGTCTTCTTTATAGGCCGTTTCATCACTATCTGTT
>NZ_JASOLS010000197.1:0-262 GCF_030215295.1 Corynebacterium sp. UMB6689
CCATATCAGCCAGTTCTTTTTCCCGTCCAATAATGGGATCCATTTCATCCGCGCGATAGCTGGCATTTAAATTTCGGGCATACTTGGATAAGGCCGGAAAGGATAAGCTCACATCATCTCTATCAACCGTCCGCCTTTCTTGATAATCGGCTAATTTTTTATGGGCACTCGCTCGGTTAACATAATTATTTAACCAATGGGTCAGTTCATTGTTTTTCAGGTCAAATAGGGCCAATAAGAGGTCCTGACTAGCGATTTCGTT
>NZ_JASOLS010000198.1:0-262 GCF_030215295.1 Corynebacterium sp. UMB6689
AAGAAGACCTGTCCGCTAGAAAAGCAGCGGAAGATACTTCCAGGGAGGAAGCGGATTTAGAGGAAGAAAAGGCTGAGGAGCTTTCTCCTGAAGAGGAAAAGGCCCAGGAAGAAGCTAAGAAGAAAAGAATGGTTGAGGCTAAAGAAAAAGAGCTCAGGCAAGTCAAAGCCAAACTCAAAGACCAGCAAGATAAGGAAATCAGTCAACAGGTTAAAGGTCAACGAGCAAATCTAAAGCTCAACAAACGTTTTTACTTTAACCT
>NZ_JASOLS010000199.1:0-261 GCF_030215295.1 Corynebacterium sp. UMB6689
GTTCGTCCTGAGCCAGGATCAAACTCTCATGAAAGAATCATGAGCGTTGATAGCTCATTGTTTGCTGACTAGTTATAGTCTGGTCTAGACTTATTGTTTGAATTGTTGGTTCATCAACAAAATGTTGATACCCTACACATTTGGTTCGTCTTCTTTGTTCAGTTTTCAAAGGTCTAATCTTGCCGTCTTCTGTGACAGCGACTTAATTAGTATACCATAGCTTTTAGATTCTTGTCAACAACTTTTTTAAAAAAGTTTTTT
>NZ_JASOLS010000019.1:0-44035 GCF_030215295.1 Corynebacterium sp. UMB6689
CCCCTTGCAGTACCGGGTACGTGGAACCCCGGTACCAACTACGCGGACTCGCGGTACCAACTACCCCAAATTGACACCATGTTTCACTCCTCGTATTCGCGCTACTGACAGTCAATGCAGCTTCCGCAGTCCATACCAACTGCATAGTACCTCTGGGTACTTTAGTGCCCAGAGGCTTATCTACATGGCACGTTCGCTACGGGTTCGTCGTTCTAACAGCCAGTCAGACAAGAAGGAACCGTGGCGTAGTTTCGGGATAGCCACATCGACGGTGCTGACCCGTGTATCCAGTAGTCGGTTGCGGTAGCCGTTGCGGTGGTTGACGCGGTTGTCGCTGGTGGTGCCGTAGTCAGCGCTGCCGACAGTATCGTCTTGGGAAGATAGAATTTGGTTGATGAAATCACCGAGCATCTGACGCGTCAGATCGGGTGATGCTTGAGTGAGTAGCTCTTCGAGGTATGCTTTTGGTTGCCAGTTGTGTCGGCACTGGGGGCTTAACTGTGAGAAGCGGGTCGAATAGCGGAGTTCTCCGCTAGGAGGTGTAAAAATTCCTCTGGGTCTTTAACCGTCAAGCGAATGGGTCTTCCGATATTGCGGTGTAGGAGGATATTTGCAGAACCGGCATGGAATGAAATAGTGCCATCCAGGAAGTGAACCCCAAACGTTTGGGATTCGAGTATGGGGCCCGAGGGAAGGATCTCCGCCCCCTTCAGAGATTCCAAACGAACGTTGCTAACTGGAATGCCAAGAACTGAAATCCGAAGGATTTCATCATTCAGCAACACCCCGACATTAAAGAAAATTGCCAGAGACACTAAAAGACCGCATGTGATAAAGGCGGTTTGATCTCTTCTGGTCAAGAAGTAGACACACAATAAGAGTACTGCGAAGATAAGTACGATCCGACTAAAATTATATCCAAATACTCTTGATCGATAACTTGAACCAGTCATGAATATCACTCAACTTCCTTCCAACTATCTTCATGGGTAGTAAGGCGAAAATCACCACTGTGAGCATCGTGAGGGAGAATGAAGCGTCCTGGGTTTAGTTCCGCTTCTTTTACGACCCTGTGTTGATGGGCTGGGTGCGATAGTACTCGGTTTCTACTTCCTGTGGGGTGGCGTAGTCCAAAGCTTCATGAAGCCGTTTGGTGTTCCACCAATGCACCCACCGCAAGGTGGCCAGTTCGACTTCTCCGACCGACGTCCACGGGCCTTGGGCATGAATCAGTTCCGCCTTGTAGAGACCGTTGACTGTTTCGGCTAGAGCATTGTCATAAGAATCGCCGACTGTTCCCACACTCGGCCGGATTCCGGAATCCGCGAGAGCGGTGGAATACTTCAGTGACACGTACTGGCTGCCCCGATCACTATGGTGAATCAGCTGGTTTCCATGGATTCGCCCAGCAGTCGTTAACGCATGCTCCAAAGCCTCCATGGGCAGCGCATCGGTACGCATCGTCGAGCGTGTAGCAACACCAACAATCTTTCGGCTGTAGACATCCACGACAAACGCGGTGTAGGCGAATCCTGACAGGGTACGAACGTAGGTAATGTCGGCAACCCACAACCTTTCTGGTGCTTGTGCACGGAAGTTTCGCTGCACTAGGTCCGGGCGATGATCCGGTGTCTTCGGGCTAGTCGTTGTCGCGGGGGTTCGTCCGCGTCTGCGGCCGCAAACACCTGCTAACTTCATTAATCGAGCGGTCTTATCGCGGCCGATATGAAAACCTTCACGGTTCATAGCGTGCCACATTTTGCGGATACCGTAAACCGAGAAATTCTGCGCATGCACACGCTGTATCTCTGGGATGAGAAGGCTATCGCTTAAGGCCCTTGCACTGGGAACACGTGTGGTGGCTTTGCGGTAGCCGCGTGAAGTAATGAATCCACGATCTGCTTGTTTAAGGACTCGGCAGATGGCCTCGACCCCAAACTGATCCTTATACGCGTCGATGTAGGAGATCATTTGGTCGTGGGTCGGTCGAGTTCCGCTGCGAAAAAGCCGAAGCAGTCTTAAGAATCCCGTTTGCTCGCTTCAGCTCACGGTTTTCGCGGCGCAAACGCTTGAGCTCTTCTTCCATTGTTTCGCCGCCAGACGCGTCAGAGTCATCACGTACTGAAGCGCTGTCACGATACCAAGCCCGCAACGTATGGTGAGACACTCCAAGCAGCTCACCGACCTCCGTGTAGGCACGTTGCAGTGAGCAGGACTCCAAGCGGACCATTTCGATGATCTGATGGACCGCCTTCTCCTTGAACTCGACGGAATACTTTCTAGGCATAGTTCAATCCTTCCTTAGCTGAGGTAGGAACTAAACCCAGGACGCTTCACACCACACCGCAAACAGCCCAGGACCAGCAACTTGGATGAATGCACATCCAGGTCTGCACTTATAGATAGCGGACCTTCATCGCCCGCGAACTAGAATGATTTCCGTATATGCACTTCGTTCTGAGGGGCCGCTGAGGAGAAGTAGATGAGGTTTTTACAATCATCGAGTCTGTTTACGCATGCTTATAATGCGACCTTCCTGAGGGACTTGAAGGCTGTGCCCTTTAGTCGAAAGAACGATAGTCCTTCTCCCTATGGCCTGTGTCGCGTCTTTGAGGCAGAGGAACCAGTGCCTCAGATGCGTGCTATCCGCGACGGGCTAGTCTTTTTCGGTGCGATGGTCTTGATAGCAGCTTTTATCTTCTTCTTCGGTTTACTGCTGAACAGCATGCAGATTCCAGGATTATTGGCGTTTCTCCTTGGCGGGTTGTTGCTTTACTTTCTTTTTCTTGTAGCTCGGCATATCTTCTTCGCTTTGAGGATTAGCAAGGCTTGGAAGAATGGTTGGATAGAGTTCTACCCAGTCCTCCTCGGGAGCTTTTTCCACGAAGAGAAAGGTGCAAAGGCTGGAAAAAAGGGGCATTTTTATGCCACGAAAGCTCTCGTTGTGGCGCCAAGCGGCGAATCGCGCATGCTTGACGTGATCGTAGAGGGAATGAGCCCGGACCGACTGATTGAGGAAGGCGCGGTCATGGCGAGGGATCACCAAGGGATTCGTCTTGACGCCATTCATAATAATGGCTGGACATTCTGGGCCGTTGTCCGCGGGAAGCAACTGGAGAATGGAAGCGTGGAACATGGACTATCCGCTTCCCAGGTGGCTGCTGGCTTAGACCGCGTGAGGCATTGTTGGCCACTGAACGGGTTAGATTTGCCTCTTGAATTCTCGTGAGTCTTGGACGTCAATCGGTGGTTGTGGGCCGTTTCACTTACTAGCCAGTGTATTGCCGGTTTTGTTTCGCTGACCTGTAGACTGGTTCGGTACATACGGACGCGTCAACCGCAGAAAGTGCATAGCTTTAATGTCTGAATCCAACTCCCGCGACCACCGCCGTGGCCGCGAAGGTTCCTCGGAAGGCAACCGTGGGCACAACCGCTCTGGGGGCCGCAAGTTTGAAAAACGTGGTGGCGCATCGGGGCGTCGTGAAGAGCGCCGCAGTGATCGCCGTGATGAGCGCCGCAATGATCGAAAGCGCCATGGTCGTGATAAGAACAAAGCCTCGCATCCGCAGCGTTCGGGCTACCGTGAGGAGCGTATCAACCGCCGCATGACGGATCCGGACCTGCCTTCTGATATCGACATCACTGATCTCGATCCCTCTGTTTTGCAGGACCTCTCTTCGCTTTCGAAGGAAAACTCCGAAGCAGTGGCTAAGCACCTCATCATGGCGGCGACGTGGCTTGATGACGATCCACAGCTGTCACTTCGCCATGCCCGTGCTGCCAAAGACCGTGCAGGCCGTGTTTCGGTTGCTCGTGAGATGAACGGAATCGCTGCGTATCGCGCCGGCGAGTGGAAGGAAGCACTCGCGGAGCTGCGCGCAGCACGCCGCATTTCCGGTGGCCCTGGTTTGATGGCCGTCATGGCTGATTGCGAGCGCGGACTTGGGCGCCCTGAGAAAGCTGTCGAGCTGTGGCGTAGCGAGGAGGCTAAGGAGCTTAGTCCAGAGGATGCCGTCGAATTGGCCATCGTCGCTGCAGGCGCGCGGCTGGATATGGGCCAGGCAGATTCCGCCGTGGTCACGATTCAGCGTGCGCAACCCACGAAGGATGCCACGGGGGTGTCCGCGTGCCGCCTTTCCTATGCCTATGCCAACGCCTTGCTGGAAGCTGGCCGTAAAGACGAGGCACAGGAATGGTTCCAGCACGCGATCGACATTGATGAAGGAGACTGGACCGACGCCGCAGAGCGTCTGGCCGAGTGTAAATAATGAGTATTCTCAAAACCCACGATTCACTGTTGCTGGATCTTGACGGAACTGTGTGGGAGGGCGGACAAGCCCTTCAGTGCGTGGTTGACGTGATCAATTCTTGCGGCGTCCCTGCTGTTTATGTCACGAATAATGCTTCGCGCAGCCCCCAAACCGTAGCCGATATGCTCGAAGAGATCGGTCTTGAGACCGATGCCAATCGCGTTGTTACCTCAGCGCAAGCGGTAGTCAAGATTGCTCGTGAGGATCTGCCCGCTGGCGCCAAGGTTCTCGTCATCGGTGCGGACTCCTTCCGCTCGCTAGCGCGCGATGCCGGTTTCGTCGTTGTTGATAGTGCTGATGACAAGCCTGCTGCTGTACTGCAGGGCATGCATAAATCAGTGGGGTGGGAACAACTCTCTGAAGGCGCGCTCGCTATTAACCAAGGCGCGAAGTACTATGCCTCAAACCTTGATACGTCACTTCCGACGGAGCGCGGAATGGCGGTTGGTAATGGCTCACTCGTCGCAGCCGTTGTTTCGACCACCGGTGTTGAACCTATTTCTGCAGGCAAACCGGAGCCCGCTATGTTTACGCAGGCGGCCAAGCTGGTGGGGTCGACCAAACCCCTGGCTGTCGGTGACCGTCTAGACACCGATATCGTCGGCGGCAACAATGCGGCCATGGATACCTTCCACGTGCTGACAGGCGTGTCTCGTGAGCTGGCGCTCATTGAAGCAACACCGGAGGAGCGTCCGAATTTCATTGGTGCCGGATTCCACGAGCTTTCCTTGTCGGAAGCGCAAGCGCGTCCGGGCGCCCAGGGCGGGTTTAGAGCACGTTTTGACGGCTATGACATCGTTCTGCAAGGCGGTAACGAGAAGTCTACGTCGGTCGAGGCACTGCGTACCGTTTTGGAAGTAGCCTGGGCAGGCTCTGAGCCTCCGCGCTACATTCAGCCGCGGAGCGAAGCCGCGGAGAGGGTAGTATCCACATGGCAGTAAAACCCCATGACCCACGCGCAGTGTTGGCTCCAGAGACCCTCAATGCGTCCATCACCGAGATTCTCACTGAGCCGACAGAGACTCTTGAGGAAGAGCTAGCCCAGCTGGACCGCGCTCATACCGTGTTGCGCGATGCGCTCCAAGATAATTAGTGCGAATCGCCGAGGAATCTAGGGGAAAGAGGACCTAATCATGCCACCGCAACGTCGCCGTCTCGACGCAGAGTTGGTACGCCGCAAGATCGCGCGCTCACGAGAACAAGCCGTTGAGATGATCAAGGCTGGTCGGGTGACGGTTGGGGGCTTCAAGGCTACGAAACCCGCGACAGTGGTCGAGCCTGAGGTGTCGATTAAGGTCGAAGCCAGCGAGGGTGATGATTGGGCGTCGCGTGGTGCGCACAAGCTCCTCGGTGCGCTCGCGGCTTTCGACGTGGACCTCAAGGGCAAGCGTGTCTTGGACGCGGGGGCGTCCACCGGCGGTTTTACTGATGTCTGTTTGCACCACGGTGCCGCAGAAGTGCTTTCTGTTGACGTGGGCTATGGACAGCTATTGTGGCGCTTGCAGAATGATGAGCGCGTTACTGTGCTTGACCGCACCAATATTCGCAACCTGACTCTTGAACAGACGAATGGGCCTTGCGACGCTATGGTGGGTGACCTTTCGTTCATCTCCCTAAAGCTGGTACTTCCGGCAATCGTAGAATGCATGGCTGATGACGCATGGTTATTACCCATGGTCAAGCCTCAGTTTGAAGTAGGAAAGGACCGGATTGGGGCGGGCGGAGTAGTGCGCTCGCCTGAGCTTCGCGCGGAAGTGACTAAGGACGTGGCTGTCTTCGCCCAAGAGCTCGGGTTGAGCATCAAAGGCGTGGCGGCATCCCCACTACCTGGACCAAGCGGCAATGTTGAATACTTCCTGTGGTTGGTCAAGGATGGCTTGTCCACCCCAGAAGATAAGCTGGATGTACTCATCGACACGGCAATCAAGGAAGGACCCCAGTGAGCAGGACTAGTGCCGCGGAGGGCGCCACTCGCCGCGAAATTCTTCTTGTCCCGCACGCTAGCCGCGAGGACAACCTCGCTGCCACACACCGTGCAGCAGAGCTGCTGCAGGAGGCTGGCATCAAGGTACGCGTTTGCGGAGCGGACACCGTTCTCCCTGGGCTGCAGCACGTGCGGCATACCCCGGCGGCAGCCGAAGGCTGTGAGTTAGTCCTCGTGCTCGGTGGTGATGGCACGTTCTTGCGCGCTGCCGACATGGCACGCGCAGTAGACGTCCCCGTCCTAGGCATCAATCTGGGGCACGTGGGCTTCCTCGCAGAATGGGAAGCGGAGTCCCTAGACCGTGCGCTTGTGCGCGTCATCGAGCAGTCCTATGACGTCGAAGACCGCTTGACCATCGACGTGAGCGTCTTTGATTCGGAAGGCGAGCTGCGGGAGCGTAGTTGGGCGCTCAATGAGGCCTCCATTGAGAACCTCAACCGCTCGGGGGTCCTCGATGCCATCCTCGAGGTAGATGGGCGCCCAGTCTCAGCTTTTGGGTGTGATGGTGTTCTTATCTCCACTCCGACGGGGTCTACGGCCTATGCCTTTTCAGCGGGTGGTCCCGTCTTGTGGCCCTCTCTCGATGCCATCCTGGTGGTTCCGAACAATGCGCATGCACTGTTTACTAAACCACTCGTAGTTTCTCCGGATTCGCAGGTGGCGGTCGAATCGGCCTCGGCTACGACTCCGGCCGTGGTAATCCTCGATGGTTTCCGTGAGATTTCTATGCCGCCGGGTTCGCGCGTGGAAATCGTGCGTGGTGAAAGGCCCGTGCGCTGGGTTCGCTTGGACCAGCAGCCCTTCACCGACCGCCTCGTGTCCAAGCTCCGCCTTCCCGTGGAAGGCTGGCGCGGACCGCGGCATTAACTGCCTTAGCGCGTTTTCAGGAAGGAAGATACCGCACTGTGCTCGTAGATATCAGCATCTCTGACCTCGGCGTTATCGAAAGCTCCGCTGCGGAGCTTTCGCAGGGTCTTACCGTGCTTACCGGTGAAACTGGCGCCGGTAAGACCATGGTTGTGACTGGACTACGCCTGCTGGCTGGCGGTCGCGCTGATGCCTCACGCGTGCGCGATGGGGCCGCGAAGGCGGCTGTGGAAGGTCATTTTTCCTCCGATTCACTGGCTGTGGCGGCGTTGGTCGAGGACGCAGGGGGAGAGCCGGATGAAAACGGTGAGTATATCGCCTCCCGCACGGTGTCTGCGGCGGGACGTTCACGCGCGTACCTGGGTGGGCGTTCGGTACCGGCGGCGACATTGGGGGAATTCGCTTCCCACCTCATCACTGTGCATGGGCAAAATGACCAGCTGCGCTTGCTGTCGGCTGATCAACAGTTGGCCGCCATCGATCGCTTCGAGCCTTCCATCGAGAAGTTCCGTACTGCGTATACCGAGGCTTTTAGGAAGTGGCGCGCATTGGCCAAGGACTACCAGCACCGGATGGAGTCCCGTCGTGAGATGGCCCAAGAGGTGGACCGCTTGCAGTTTGCCATCAAGGAGATTTCTGATCTCGAGCCGGAGCCTGGTGAGGATGCTGAGCTCGTGACCCTGATTAAGCGTTTGCAGGACGTCGATGCTTTGCGTGAAGGCGCAGCTACTGCTCTGAGCGCTGTGGACGGTGGAGAAGGTTTTGGTGATGAGGACACTGCTGTCAACCTTGTCGGCGCAGCTGAATCGGCACTAAATGGGGCGAGCGATGCCGAGCTGACCCGGCTAGGAGAGCGGTTGGGTGAAGTCACCGCGCAGCTGACCGATATCGCTGCCGAGCTCACCACGTATTTAAGCGATCTGCCCGCGGATCCCAACCTCCTTGAGGAATCTCTGCAACGTCAGCAGGAGCTTAAGCTCCTCACGCGCAAGTATGCCGCTGACATCGATGGAGTTTTGGCCTGGCGGGACGCCGCTGAAGCGAAACTTGCGACCTTAGATACCTCCACCGAAGCCCTCGAAGCCTTGAAGAAGGACGTAATGGAGGCCGAAAAGACGATGGTGGCCAAGGCAGAAGCACTCACTGCTGCCCGTACTAAGGCAGCGAAGAAACTGGGCACCCAGGTCTCCGAAGAGATCCACGGCTTGGCCATGCCCAACTCCACCTTGACGGTCGCCGTAAAGAAGGCCAAATATTCCAAAACTGGCGCGGATGAGGTTGAGTTCCAACTCAACGGCAAGCCGCTAGCTTCCGCGGCCTCGGGAGGAGAGCTTTCCCGCGTCATGCTGGCTATGGAGGTGGTCCTGGCCAGTGGCGACGGCACCACGCTGGTCTTCGATGAGGTGGATGCCGGCGTCGGAGGGCGTGCGGCGGTGGAAATTGGGCGTCGCCTAGCACGGCTTTCGACTACCAACCAGGTCATCTGCGTTACCCACCTGCCCCAGGTAGCTGCCTATGCAGATTCGCACCTGCATGTGTCCAAAGAGAAGTTCACGTCAGGCGTGGCGGATTTGACCCCTGAGGAGCGCGTCGAGGAGCTCGCTCGTATGCTCGCTGGTCTCGATGACACCGAGACCGGTCGCGCGCACGCTCAGGAGCTTTTCGATAGAGCTCAAGCAGAAGTGGAGACTTTCCGCGCGCCTTCCACACATTGAGCGCCTAACAGGGGAAACTGTCAGGCATGAGTCTGTTTTCCCGTAACACCGATCTGCCTGGAGAACACGGCGCGCTGCGTGATTGCACCCCGGGTGGCAAGGGCATGAAGAAGTTCAGCGCCGGTGACTTCGCAGTCATCAACGCCGCCAATATTTCCCGCCAAGAGGCCCAGACCCTCGTGGACATGAAGCCGGCCGCCGTTATCAACGTCGCCGAGTTTTCCACTGGTTCTATCCCGAACTATGGCCCGCATATGCTTCTCGACGCCGATGTCACCCTCGTTGAAGGCGTCGGTCAAGACTTCGTGAGTAACTTCAAGGAAGGAAAGAAGGCTCGACTTACTGAGGACGGAGCGATTTATTCTGGTGATACCCAGTTGTCCTCCGGAACGGTAGTTACTCGTGACCGGGCGGAGAAGAATTTCGCTTCTGCTCAACAGGAACTCATCGATCACATGGAGGCATATTTCGGCAACTCCATCGAGTTCATTCACTCCGAGGGGCCGCTGCTCATCGACGGCCTAGGCGTACCCGATGCGGGTTCCGACATGGCTGGCCGTAAAGTACTCGTGGTCTCGCCCTCCGAGGAACACCGTAAGAAGCTAACACTTCTGCGTAATTTCATCCGCGAGTATGAACCCATCATCATCGGCGTGGATTCTGCAGCCGATACGTTGGTAGAGCTGGGCTACCAGCCTCACTTCATCGTGGGAAATCCCTCCGAGGTGAGCTCGGAAACCTTGCGCAGCGGCGCCCAGGTCATTCTTCCCGCTGAGCCAGACGGAACCGCTGAAGGGCTCGAGCGCATTCAGGATCTGGGGATCGGGGCGATGACTTTCCCAGCAGCTACGGACTCAGCCACCGACCTTGCCCTTCTGTTAGCGGACTACCACGAGGCCCAGATGATCGTGCAGGTAGGGGGAGCTCTCGACCTCGATGACATCTTCGCCAATGAGCCGAATGCTACGCCGGCAGCCTTGCTGTGCCACATGAAGGCAGGAACGCGCCTCGTGGACGCGGACGCTGTTATTAACCTCTATACTGCGCCGAATTCCGGCGCTATGGGGTGGCTGTGGGCGCTGCTCGGCATTCTCGTAGCGCTTGCTGTGGTTATTCTGATCGTCGGCTTGGGTGGCGATGAATCCTTCCTCCAGAACTTGATCGATACCTGGAATAACTTCGCACTGAGCGTGCAGGGGTGGTTCAAGTGATGATGTCTCCTAAATCCCTCGTCGTTGCCGGGCTCGGTTTCGGCGCAGCACTAGGCATTGCACTTGGCACATTGGTGATTGCCCCCAACATGGATTCTGCCCCTGGCCCCGGCGGTGAATCCACAGATGAGGTGCGGGAAAAGTACAGCGAGCTGGTACTGGACAATAAAATTGCAGAGGCTCAGCTGGACTCTGCGGATTCCGTCATGGGCGAACTCGGCCGTTTCGTAGTCGATGGAACCCTAGTCCAGCGCCCAGTCATGGTGCTGAGCATGCCCGATGCTGATGATGCCGATGTTAAGGCCGTGAAGGATCTGCTGGGCTCGGCGGATTCCACCGATGCCGGAAGCATCAAGCTGACCGATAAATTCCTTGCCCAAGATTCGGCAGACAAGCTCCTGTCCCTCGTCACCTCTACCTTGCCGGCCGGCGCGAAGCTCGACAAAAAGAAAGTCGACGCCGGTACTCATTCCGGCCAAGCTCTCGCCGCGGGCCTGCTGATGGATGCTAAAACCACCCAGCCTCTTGCCAGCGTTGAGGACCGGGCCACCTTGCTTCGTGCCTTGCGCGATGCCGGCTATATCGACTACAAAGACGGGACTATTCTTCCAGCCCAAGCAGTCGTTGTCGTGGGCGGCGGCTTGGTCCCAGGGGATGATGAGGACAGCCCTGCCAAGAAGTACGCTATCGATACCACCGTCAAATTCCTCGAAGGTTTTGATTCCGTAGACACCGCTATGGTCTATGCCGGTCGCGTGCAATCTGCCGGCGATGATGGAGTATTGGATAAGCTGCGTGCCGCCAAGACAGGAATCAGCACTGTGGATTCTATTGATCACCCAGTGTCCCAGATGGCGACAGTCCTGGCGGTGAAGGAACAGCTGGATGGCGGTAAGGGCGTCTACGGTTCTGCGGCGAATGCTGAAGGCGCAGCTCCGGCACTACCGAAGGACCTCTAGATGACCCACGATTTTCGCACGGTAGGTAGCGAGATGCTTGTCGACGCCCCCATCATCGCCGTACGTCGCGATGACGTCATCATGCCAGGGGAGGTCGTAGCGCAACGCGAGATTGTAGAGCACCTCGGCGCTGTCGCCGTTGTGGCCTTGGATGAGAACAACCGGGTCGCCATGGTGCAGCAGTACCGCCATAGCGTCGCCAAGCGCCTGTGGGAGCTACCAGCCGGATTGCTCGACGTCAAGGGTGAAGATGAGCTCAGCGGCGCGCAACGCGAACTCCAGGAGGAAGCCGGGTTAGCCGCCGAGGAATGGGCAGTGTTGACCGATCTGGTGACCTCCCCGGGCTTCTGTGAGGAAGCCGTGCGCGTCTTCTTAGCGCGTGGCCTGTCCCCCGTGGAGAAGCTCGCAGCCGAAGGCGATGAAGAAGCCGACATGGATTTCGCCTGGGTGCCCCTCGCAGAGGCCGTCGAGCGAATCCTCGCGGGGGAGATCGTGAACTCGATTGCGGTGGCGGGAATTCTCGCAGCTTATGCCTGCGTGCAAGAGGGACGCACAGCGCGCTCGGTCGAAGCGCCCTTCGAGCTGCGCCCGCAATCCCTAGCGCAACGGCGCCCCGGACCGGATCTGAAGAAGCTGTGACGCAGTCAAGCCCCGCCGCAGCTGCTGGACAAGCGTGGTTGATGCACCTCATGGTGGAAAAAGGTGCCTCAAAGAATACGGTGAGCAACTACCGCCGAGATATCAATCGCTACGTTGATTGGCTCGCGGAATCCGGCATCACCGATCTGCGCCGGGTGACCCGCGCGCACGTGGAAAACTACCTCGTTTTTCTCCGAGAATCTTTGGCGCAGTCCTCTGCTAGCCGCGCACTGATTGTGGCGCGCGGCTTGCACAAGTTTGCGCTAGCGGAGGGGATGATTGAGGCGAATGTGGCTGCGGAAGTGACCCCGCCCAAGCGGGCGCAAGCGTTGCCAGAGACACTCAGCGTGCACGACGTCGAGGCTCTCCTCAACGCGATCCCCACCAATGAATCCGCAACACCCATTGATATTCGGGATCGCGCCCTTTTGGAAATGCTGTATGGAACGGGCGCCCGTATTTCCGAAGTGATTTCGCTGAGTGTGGATGATGTGACGGGTGAGGGACCGACGTCGGTGCGCGATATTCTCCTGCTGAGCGGTAAGGGCGATAAGCAGCGCCTGGTTCCGCTGGGCTCGCATGCGGTGAAAGCGGTAGAGAACTACCTGGTGCGTGCCCGACCGGTTTTGGCAACGGGGGCCTCCCACGCCTTATTCCTCAACACTCGGGGAAGGGCTTTGTCACGGCAAAGCGCCTGGGCCGCGATCAAGACCGCAGCGCAGCGCGCACACTTGAGCACTAAAATTTCTCCGCACACTTTGCGGCATTCCTTTGCTACCCACCTGCTAGAAGGCGGGGCGGATGTACGTACCGTGCAGGAGCTCTTGGGACATTCTTCCGTGACGACAACACAGATTTACACGCACGTGACCGCGGATTCGCTCCGCGAAGTATGGCGCACTGCGCACCCACGTGCCTAAAGGCACCTAGAATCATCACGACGTCTACCAATGAAAAGGATTCTTATGGCTTCAACCGCATCTTTCTCCCGAGCTTATCGCGGGATGGCTCTGGCCTTCGCGATCACCGTAGCCCCGCTGTCCGGTATCGTCGCCGGCCCCGTGAGCGGGAAGGGTGGAATAACTGGGATTGGGTCGGCGGTTGCGCACGCGCAAGATGCCACCATCCCGGTGCCGGCTGGTCAGACGACAACCGTCTCCTTGCCTGTGCCTGTCGATGTCAACGTGGCCTCCGATGGATGGAATGTGAGCGCTTCTGGTGGTACGGCAACGGTGACCGCGCCGGCAGCTGGAGGACAAATCAGTGTTCCGGTTACCTACCAGGGCGTGACCATGACTATCGTGCTCGTGGCAGATGCTGAGGTAACTGCCGAGGAACTCAATGACGCGGCTGAAAGTGGTGATCCGGACAGCCTCGGAGGGGGACAGCAGAACCCAGGTGGTGCGGATAGTCTTGGGGATAACGGAGATCCACAGGGTGTCACAGGCGGAGATGAAAAAGAAGGCGGAAATGCTCCTGCCACCGGCGGCTCGGCACCTGCCACGGATGGCGGTGGAAAAGGCCAAGCGCGTCCTCCGCGCACTGGCCGCGGCTGGGAGGGTGTCGATGATTCCCACGCGGCTTATGTCAACCTGGAATCCACGATCGACGGACAGACAATTACCGCCAAGCTTGGCTTCAAGCAGGCTCTAGATCTGTACAACCGCTTCAAGCATCTCGAGGATGACGGCGTCACGCTGCGCTACCTCAATGCGGAGGGCGAGTTTGTGGAAGGCGTGAAGCGCGAGATTGATAAAGGCTCGCGCACAATGACGTTAACCTATCCAGAAGGTACGGAGCCTGACAATCCTTTCATCATGCAGTTCTTTAATAAGGACACTCAGTCCGCGGAGCTGGTAGTGACGCTTACGGATCCGACTCGTGAGAACGCTGGTGAGGTACCGCCGGAGCAGCAGCTCGATTCTGATGGCGCTAACGAGTCTGACAGCGAGGATCAGAATAGCTCGAAAGTGGGAGCTGGCGCTCTCGCAGCGGGCATTGTGGGCATCGGGATCATCGCTCTCATCGTCGGGTTTATCGTGAAGAGGCGCCGTTCGACATCGAAGGAAGAGCTTTCTTAATCTAGGCTGCAGGGTTTATTCTGTGGTTTGTGCTAGCTATAATCGCGGCGCGGGCACCCAAGGGGTACCCTATAATCACAAAGATGTAAGAATGTAGCGCCGGTCGGGGCTGCAGTGTCGAAGCGGAAAGGCCGCAGAGAGGCCGTAAGGTCAAGGAAGCAGGTGTGACTGTGAGCGACGAGGGACTGTTTGAGGCCTCAGAAGCACAGGTCGGGTTGACCGGCCGCCCACTGCGGGAGCTTCCGGAACCAGAGCCGTTGGAAAAGCATGGTCCCGCGACGATTATCTCCATGTGCAACCAGAAGGGTGGCGTGGGAAAGACCACGTCCACCATTAACATGGGCGCATGTTTGGCGGAGCTCGGGCGTAAAGTCCTCCTCGTTGACTTGGATCCTCAGGGTGCTCTTTCGGCTGGTCTAGGCCTGACTCACGACCAGATCCAGGACACCATCTATGACGTCATGCTTGACAGCGAGGTCTCGGTGCACTCGGCGATTGTGCATACCGGTGTGGCTGGGCTCGACCTTGTTCCAGCCAACATCGACTTGTCCGCCGCGGAGATCCAGATGGTCAACGAGGTAGGCCGCGAGCACACTCTGGCCCGCGCGCTGCGCCCTGTGCGCAAGGACTATGACTTCATCATCATTGACTGTCAGCCCTCCCTGGGCCTGCTGACCGTCAACGCCTTGGCCTGTTCGCAGGGCGTCATCATTCCTATGGAATGTGAGTTCTTCTCCCTGCGTGGTCTCGCCTTGTTGACCGATACTGTGGAGAAGGTGGCTGACCGAATCAATTTTGACCTCGAGATCATGGGTATTCTGGTCACCATGTTTGATCGCCGCACCCGTCACGCGCGCGAGGTCATGGACCGTGTGGTGGAGTACTTCGGTGACAAGGTTTTCGATACGGTGATTACCCGCACCGTGCGTTTCCCTGAGACATCTGTCGCCGGCGAGCCCATTACTACGTGGGCCCCGAGCTCCCAGGCGGCCAAGCAGTACCGCGACCTAGCTAAAGAGGTCATTGAGCGGGCTAACGGCTAGCCGCCTACTATGACCCAACCGGAGATCACCGGCTTTCGCATCGCGCTGGGCAACTTCGAGGGCCCTTTCGATCTGCTGCTCCAGCTGATTCAGGCAAAGAAGCTGGACGTTACGGAAGTGGCGCTGTCTGAAGTTACTGACGAGTTCGTGGCTTATACACGTGCACTGGGAGAAACTGCGGACTTGGATGAGACTACGGAGTTCCTCCTTATCGCCGCCACACTCCTGGACCTGAAGGCGGCGCGTTTGTTACCGCGCGGCGAGGTTGATGACTTGGAGGACCTAGAGCTTTTGGAGACCCGCGATCTTCTTTTCGCGCGTCTGCTTCAGTATAAGGCCTATAAACAAGTCGCCGACCAGTTCGCGCAGTGGCAACGTGCTGCCCAGCGGCGCTATCCGCGGGCGGTGGCCATGGAGGAACGCTTTAGTGATCTCCTCCCGCCGGTGAAGCTTGGGCACACTCCAGCGAGCTTCGCAGAGCTGGCCGCAGGTGTTTTCCGGCCTAAACCGCCGGAGGAGGTCGCGACGGGGCACATCCACCAAGTTGCCGTTTCCGTGCCGGAGCAGGCTGGAAAGATCCTCACTACGCTCAAGCTGCTGGGTACGGGGCAGTGGATGAGCTTCGATGCCTTAACGAGGGACTGTACTGTCTCTATGGAAATCGTCGGCCGCTTCCTGGCGTTGCTGGAGCTATATAAAGCCAAGGCGGTGGATGCTTCCCAGCCGGAATCTTTGGGGCCGCTCGAACTATCGTGGACTGGACTCGACGTAGATCCGGCCGTAGTCGCAGCAGCGAACTGGGATTAAGGTACGCTACCGAGACATGGACGACACGTCATCTCCGGCACCTAGCGAAGCGGCCACCTCCAGCGGACAGGGAGCTTTGCCCCTCATCCCGCAGCTGCGCTCACGCCTCGAGTCGATACTCCTCGTCGTCGACTCGCCTGCAAGCGTGGAAGAGCTGGCCCGCGTGTTGGACGCGGAGCCCACTGTTGTCAGCGATACCTTGCGGGCTGTGGAACGAGAACTGGCCGAGCGTGGTTCCGGAATCGACCTGCGCGAGACACCCGAGGGGTGGCGCTTCTATACGCGTAAAGAGAACGCAGATGCCGTCGAGCAGTTTGTTCTCGATGGCACCCAAACCAAACTCTCCCGCGCCGCCCTGGAAACCTTGGCGGTCATTGCATACCGCCAGCCGGTAACCCGAGCTCAAGTCGCAGGTGTTCGCGGCGTTAACGTTGATGGAGTTGTCCGGACGCTCTTGTTGCGTGGACTTATTCGGGAGATAGAAAGCCCTGAGCCCTCTGTGGGACATGCGCACCAGTATGAAACCACTGAGCTTTTCCTCGAGCTACTCGGCATTGATTCTCTTGAGCGCCTTCCGGATCTTGCTCCGCTGTTGCCAGACATCGAGCAGATCGAGGAGGACTACTCATAAGGGCATACTCTGCGGTAGGATTGCGGCCGGACAGAGGCGTGTTTTCGCGCCCAGCAAATTGAAGAACTATCGAGAGGACACACTCCCGTGACTCCACCCGCTCGCCGCGACGGCACACCGGAAAAGAAAAAGCGTGACAGCGACATGATCGTCTCGAACGCTAAGCCGGCTCGCCACCAGCATGTAAAGAAGAAGGCCACCGCAGATTCCGTCGCCCGAGACCTAGGCGCGGATTGGCTGGTAGGCGCCAACAACAAGAAGAATTCCCAGAATCAGGGCGAACGCCTCCAAAAGGTGTTGGCCAAGGCCGGCGTTGCTTCGCGCCGCCACGCTGAGATCCTGATCGATGAGGGCCGAGTCGAAGTTAACGGCCAGGTCATCATCAAGCAGGGCACCCGTGTGAACCCCAACAAGGACGTCATCCGAGTTGATGGCACCCGCATCAACGTCAACGAAGAGACACAGTACTTCGTGCTCAACAAGCCCCGCGGGATGCAGTCCACCATGTCGGATGACATGGGCCGGCCTTGTGTGGGTGATGTCGTGGCTGACCGCGTCGTGGCAGGTCAACGCCTATTCCACGTCGGGCGTCTCGATGCTGACACCGAGGGCCTACTTTTACTGACTAATGATGGCGAGCTTGCTAACCGCCTCATGCACCCTAAGTACGAGGTTTCTAAGACTTACCTGGCTACCGTGCTGGGGGAGGCCGATAAGAAGTTGGTTCGCCAACTGCGTGAGGGCATCGAATTGGAAGATGGCCTGGCACAGGCAGACTATGTGCAAATCGTGGACAAGAACCAGGGCTATTCGCTGGTGCGTGTCGAATTGCACGAGGGGCGCAAGCACATCGTTCGCCGCATGCTGAAGGAAGCCGGCTACCCAGTTCAGCGCCTCGTGCGCACCAAGCTTCACACAGTACAGCTGGGCGATATGAAGCCTGGCTCCCTGCGTGCTCTTAACTCCAATGAATTGACCAGCCTGTACAAGGCGGTGGGGATGTAATGATTTCAAATATGCCCGATCAAGGCCTCATCTTGGCTGTTGACGGCCCCTCTGGGACCGGTAAGTCCACGACGTGCCGTGCGCTGGCCAAGCGGCTTGAGGCGAAGTATGTCGACACTGGGGCCATGTACCGCGTAGCTACTCTGGCTGTACTGCGCGCAGGGGTGGACCCGGCAGATACTGAAGCGGTGATTGCCGCGACTGCAGACCTTCCCCTTGAGGTCTCCGATGACCCTGATTCCACCCAGGTTATCTTCGATGGTGAAGACGTTTCCCGCGTTATCCGTGAGGATGAGGTCACCCGCAATGTCTCGGCGGTATCGGCAATCCCGGAAGTACGTCAGAACCTTGTTGAACTGCAACGGAAGCTGGCGGCACAGGCCCACCGCGCGATTGTGGAAGGACGTGACATCGGCACTGTCGTTCTCGCGGACGCCCCCGCGAAGGCGTATATGACGGCCAGTGCCGAGGTCCGCGCGCAGCGCCGCCACGACCAGAACCTCGCCGCCGGCATTGAATCGGATTTTGACACCGTGCTTGCCGACGTCGAACGGCGCGACGCCGCAGATTCCTCCCGCGCCACCTCGCCGTTGCGCCCGGCTGAGGACGCGGTGCTCGTCGATACGTCCGAGATGACCCGTGAGGAAGTCCTCGACGCACTCATCGCCGTCGTGAAAGAATCTGCTGCAAAGGAGGCCTCGAATGACTAATGAACCGCAGAATCCGGACCTGGATCCCGAGCAGCAGCCGGAAGAATTCGAGACGGAGTTTCATTACCCGGTAGGCAAGCTCGAGGAAGAGGTCGTGCGCGATCCGCACGGCGGCTGGGCGCAAAAAGATTTCGATTCCGAGGACTTCGATTATGAGTTTGACGAGTCAGAATTCGATGATTCGGAATTCGGCGAAGCTGATTTCGGTGAGCAAGACGAACCGACCGAAGGTGATGCCCCGCTGAGCGAAGAGGAATGGGCAGCACTATCGCATGCCTTCGGAGTAGGCGAGGAGCACACTGAGGAAAACCTCTGCACTGTGGCCGTGGTCGGCCGCCCGAACGTGGGCAAGTCTTCCCTGGTGAACCGATTCCTTGGCCGCCGTGAAGCAGTGGTGGAGGACCATCCTGGTGTGACCCGTGACCGTGTGTCCTACGTGGCGGACTGGAATGGCCAACGCTTCTTCGTTCAGGACACCGGTGGTTGGGATCCGAATGTCAAGGGCATCCACGCTGCCATCGCCCGCCAAGCAGAGCAGGCTATGCAGACCGCCGATGTCATCGTGTTCGTGGTGGACACCAAGGTGGGCATCACGGAAACCGATGCTGTGATGGCTCGAAAACTGCAGCGCTCCGAAGTTCCGGTCATTCTCGTCTCGAACAAGTTTGATTCGGAGACGATGTACGCAGATATGGCCGAGTTCTACGCGCTGGGCTTAGGAGATCCGTGGCCGGTATCCGCCCAGCACGGCCGGGGCGGCGCCGACGTCTTGGATGAGATTCTGCGTTTGTTCCCCGAGGAACCGCGGCATTCGTCGATTACCTCCGGGCCCCGCCGCGTAGCGCTGGTGGGCAAGCCAAATGTGGGTAAGTCCTCGCTTCTGAATAAGCTGACGGCGGAGGAGCGCTCCGTCGTGGACAATGCTGCCGGCACGACTGTCGACCCGGTCGACTCCTTGGTGCAGCTGGATCAGCGGCTATGGAAGTTCATCGACACTGCGGGCCTGCGCAAGAAGGTCAAGAATGCGCAGGGGCACGAGTATTACGCTTCGCTGCGCACGCGCGGCGTGATCGACGCGGCCGAGGTGTGCATCATGCTTATCGATGCCTCCCAGGAAGTCTCCGAGCAAGACCAACGCGTTCTCAATATGATTTTGGAAGCCGGTAAGGCTCTGGTTATTGCCTTCAATAAGTGGGACCTTGTGGATGAGGATCGCCGCTACTACTTGGAGCGCGAGATCGATGAGAACCTGCGGCACCTGCCGTGGGTGACCCGCGTGAATATCTCGGCGGAGACCGGCCGCGCCCTGCAGAAGCTGGAACCCGCCATGATCGAGGCTCTCGAGAGCTGGGATCAGCGCGTGTCGACTGGTCAGCTCAACAACTGGATGCGCGAGGCAATCGCCGCCAACCCGCCGCCGATGAACAATAACCGCCTCCCGCGCGTGCTGTTCGCTACCCAGGCATCCACGCAGCCGCCGACCATCGTGTTGTTTACCACCGGCTTCCTGGATGCGGGCTACCGCCGTTACTTGGAGCGCAAGTTCCGCGAGCGCTTCGGATTCCATGGCTCGCCTGTGCGCATCGCGGTGCGCGTGCGCGAGCGCCGTCAACGCCGATGAGGTGTCTGGTTAGTTGACTTTCTGATTGCTGTTGGGGCGGTGCGGCTCTCTTAACAGTATGGCCGTTACGCTGGCATTATACCCAATGAACCTGGTCATCCAGATGATTATGCTGGTGGCCGGCGCCATCATTTTGCTGAGCTGCAAGGTGGAACCGGCGAAGATCGCCTCAACTCCTGTCTTTAAAGCTGGTATGACCGCAGTGTTCTCAGTCTTCGGCGTGGCCTGGATGGCAGACACCTTCTTCCAAGCCCACATCGATGCCCTGGAATCCAACCTTGGCAGCGTCGTCGAAGCCGCTCCATGGGCCTACGCTGTCGTCTTGGTTATCGTGTCTAAGCTGGTCAATTCCCAGGCTGCGGCACTCGTAGCTATTGCTCCCATCGGGCTCCAGCTAGGCATTGACCCAGCGGTCATCGTGGGCTTCTACGGTGCTGCTTACGGCTACTTCATTCTGCCGACGTACCCCTCCGATTTGGCCTGCATTGGCTTCGACCGAACCGGTACGACACACATCGGCAAATTCGTCATCAACCACTCGTTCATCATCCCCGGCGCCATCTCTGTCGTTACCTCCTGCGTAGTCGGTTCTGTGCTCGCGCAGATCCGGCTCTAAGTCCCTCCTAAATCCAGCCATTAGCTTCGGCTCGCCGTGCAGCTTCGAAGCGATTTGCTGCCCGCGTCTTCGCCATAATTGCGGAGACGTGGTTGCGCACGGTCCCGCCGCTGAGGTGAAGCTGTGAAGCGATGTCGGCGGAGCCGAGCCCACGCAGCAGCAGGCGACAGACCTCTACTTCTCTTTCGCTCAAAGGATTGTCGGGGGAGAAGAGAATATCTTGAGCAAGCTGCGGATCGATGACTCGCATACCGGAATGGACTCGGCGGATGGCATCAGCGAGTTCGTCGGGCGGGGTGTCTTTGACCAGAAAGCCATCGACACCTGCCTGGAGCGCACGCTTGACGTAACCAGAGCGCCCGAATGTGGTGACGATAAGGCTGCGGCAGCCAGTATCTGCGATAGTTTGTGCCGCATCGATGCCGTTCATACCGGGCATTTCAATATCCAGTAGAGCCACGTCAACGCTGTGCCTAGCGACGAGTGCAGCGACCTCTGTCCCGGAAGCGCAGTCCGCTACGACTTCTATGTCCGGTTCGGTGTTGAGCAGTGCAGTGAGCGCTCCGCGGACCAGTGACTGGTCTTCGGCGATAAGAACTCGGATCGAAGCTGTCATGGCTGCTGAAACTCCTTTACCTCGGTGGTGTTTTCAAGAGTCAAGAGGACAGAGGTTAAGCCGTCGCCACGCCGGATTATGAGGTCGCCGCCCGCGTCGTCAGCACGGCGGCGAAGGCCAGCAAGGCCTGTGAGGCCGGCGGCAAGCGCCTGCTTAGCGTCCTCCGTGAAGCCGCCGCCGTTATCCGTTACTTGCAAGGAGTTTTCGTCTAGGGTTACCCAGCACTCCGTGGCACCAGAATGCCGCACCACATTGGTGGTGAGTTCCCGCAGTGCCCAGGAGAAAAGATCCTCATGTGACTGGGGCTGCGTAAATGTATCGGGAAGGTGGGTTGTGATTCCGGCAGTGTCCAAGATGCGGCGGGCCGCCTGGATCTCACCGGCAAAAGTGGGGTTCTTCATCCGTGTAACTGTCGAGCGGACCTCTGCAAGGGACAGCCTTGAAAGAGAGCTAATTTCCTCGAGCTCGGCGGCTGCTGTCGACGGATCATGGTCGATCAGGCGGCGGGCTACTTCTGACTTGAGATTAATAGCCGTGAGGGTATGACCGAGGAGATCGTGAATATCTGCGGCGATGTCTTCACGTTGTTGAGCTAAATCCAAGTCGTGGCGCAAGGCGGTTTCAGTGTCATCGCGCTGGGACAAAGTGCCCAGCGTCAAGATGAGCAGCGGCCACCCGAAGAGGATGAGTGCGAAATCGATAAAGCGCTGCTCCGCGTAAAACCAAAGAGGGATACCAACTACGGCACCGGTCAGGGCAATGATGGTGGACGCTGTTTTGAGCGGTTGTGTGAAGGACACTAAGGCCCCAAGGTAGGGCGCGAAGACCACAGCCCAGACACCGTGAGATGGAATAGCTAAAAGCGCTAGCAGTGCGAGGATGAGCCACCACGTAGCTACGCGACGCTGGTAGGACCATGCCTGTGGGTAGGAGTGCAACGTTCCGAAAGCAAGAGAATAGGCCACGCAGAAGACGACGGTGATTGCCACTGCCCAGAAACGCCGTCCTGCAGAAGTAGTGGGTTGGAAGAGGATTTGCAGCAGTACAGGAAGGAGAAATATCAGCCAGACTGCGGCGAAGGCGGCATCGCGGGCCTTGAAGCTGTGCATCATGCTCGGTCTTTGTCGCGGCTGCGAAGAAGTAAGCACGTCCCGACGAAAACCACTGTCCATACCGCGATACTAACCCATGCGTACCAGAGAGGATCTTTGATAAAAAGCTGATGGCCATTGATCATTTGAGCTCCTTCAGACAGCGGCCAACGAGCAAGAGCTTGTGCGCCGTACATGGGGGAGAAGCGTCCTACGTCAAGAAGGTTTTCCTTGAGCGGCATGAAGACGTTTCCGGCAAAGGCGAGGATGACGATGCTAGAGGAAGCAATGGACACACTGTTTTCCGATGGATTGAGCATGGCCCAAGCCATGCCGTAGAAGCCGAAGGGGATGGCGCAGGCTACGGTAGCAAGAAAAGCCAGCACCCACTGTTCCAGCTGCATGTTGGCTTTGGTCAGCGCCCCAGTGATGAAAACGGCGACGATAGGCAAGATAGCTCGAACCGCAATGTTGAGGAAGTGAGCGATTCCCAGCTGGACAGGCTGCAGGGGAGTAAGAGCCAATTGCCGGCCCCACCCCGCGCGGTTCTCTGCGATCATTGAGCCAGCAGCGCCTACAGCACCTGTGGCACCGGCATAGAGCGCCATGCCGATCATGACCATGGCAGCAACGTTTCCGCCGTTGAATTCAACGTCGCCATATTCTTGCATCGCGCCGAAGAGAATGTAGAAGATGATCGGTAGCCCAATACTAAAGAAGAGCGTTGGTAGGTCGCGGCGCAATCGCTTGAGGTCGTGACCGGCGTACCGTAGCGTGGCGGCAAGGTTGGGTGATGCCATGCGTGTGCTCATGGTGGTTGTCTCCTTAAAGATTGGCGGTAGTCGGGGATGCGTTGGAAAGCTCCAAGAAGGAATCCTCCAAGCTATGGCCAGCGATGGTGATATCGCGAGCTGCAGTTTTAGTGAGCAGGAAGCGGGCCACAGCGTCAGAGTCCCGTGTAGTGATGGTGAGGCCAGTTTTGGTGCCTTCTAGGCGGACAACTCCCGGAAGATCAGCACTCAAGAGGGAATCAGGCAGCCCATCGGGAAAGGTGGCGCGAATAATCCGGGTGGAGTTAGATTTGCGGATCTCCTCCGTGGAGCCGTCGGCTTGAACCTCGCCCTTGTTGAGCATGACGATGCGCTGGGCAAAAGAATCTGCTTCCTCCAGGTAATGAGTAGTAAGGACGATGGTCCGGCCGGATTCAGCCTCGTGGTGCATGGCCTCCCAGAAGTGACGCCGAGCCGCGGCATCCATGCCGGCCGTGGGTTCGTCGAGAAGCAACAGCTCCGGATCCCCCAACAGCGCTAAGCCGAACCTCACACGCTGTTGCTCGCCGCCGGAGCATTTCCCCACCCGGCGCGAGAGAATATCGCCTAAGTTCGCGCGCTCAATAATGTCCTTTAATGGGCGGTGGGATGGGAAGGCCGCGCCAAGGAGCTCGAGGGTTTCCTTCACCGTGATATCTGGGAGTAAGCCGCCGGATTGCATGACCGCGCCGATGCGTCCAGTCTTCGCTGCTTCCTTTGGCGAGGTGCCGAGCACGTTAATTGTCCCTGAAGTTGGACTCGTGAGCCCAAGGATGAGGTCAATGAGCGTGGTCTTGCCAGCGCCATTCGTACCCAGCAAACCGACGATTTCACCCCGTTGAATGGTGAGGGAGACATCGTGAAGCGCTGGAACAGGTTCTCGGGAGGATGCGTTGAAGACTTTGCCGACGCCCCTGACATCTACGGCCGGCGGGAGTGTAGGTGTTGTGCTCATATCTTCACGCTATGGCTGTGAAGTATTTGCAGCGTAGAAGAGGTGTCACCAATCAGTGATGACAGTTGTCATGGCTGCCGAAGGCCCGCTCCTGGCCATGGCGGAACTACTCGCCATGGCGGCCCAACAAGAATGCATCCGTACGGTACGGGATGCTCAGCGCTTGTCCGGGGCTAAACCCCATGTGCTCGTAGAGGTACCAGTTGAGGTTGTGCGTCATGCGTTCATGGATTTTCGCTCCATTGCGAAGCCAGTATGAGCGAGTATGCATGAGTGCATGCAGATCTTCGGGGCACAGCTCGTGTTCCCACGTTAAGCGAAGCTCTTCACGGAGCGTCCACGGATCGCTCAAAGCGGGATAGAAACCGGGACGGTGGATATCACCTGAATGCATGATGCGGGAGAGCCGGAGGATCCATGGGTCAGCGTGAACGTCTAGTGTATTCCACACCAAAAGCACTTTTCCCCCTGGGCGGAGCACTCGGTCAAATTCCGCACAAGCTCGATCGACATCGACCCAGTGCCAGGTTTGAGCACAGGTGATGGCGTCGAGGGAGGCGGTATCCGCAGCTGTGTTCTCAGCGGTGGCGCGCCAGCAGGGAATCCCCAGGCGTGCCAATACTCGTGCCATATCAGGGGAAGGATCGCTGGCGTAGACGACAGGATTGTGCAGTGACTCGGTCAGTTTGCCGGTTCCTGCCCCAACGTCGAGGACGGTGTGTGCAGAGGAAATAAGTTGCGATACTTCCGGCGGATATCCAGGACGAGCATCGTGGTAGACGTCGGCTCCTTGTTGGAAAGCTCGGGCAGAATGCACCCGCTGTTGAGCAGTGCCGAAGTTAGGAGATTCTTTTCCGGATGCGTGCCGGTAGCTGGGGTAATGCTCGGGTAGTGGGTGCGGAGAGGGTACGCCCAAGGAATCGGATGGGTCGGAAGGCAAAGAGCTCATGATGCCCTCAAACTTACCGTGGTGCTGCAGGTTCGTGGATGTTGGTGGGATGTTTTAAGGTGGACGAGGATATTTTCCGATAATGAATGTGGCGAGGGGAATGATGGGCGAAGATTCCGCAACGCGGCTGCGCCGGTTGCGTGCGCTCGCTGGGTCTGTCGCCGTCGCGGCAACTGTCATGGCGTTGGCGTCGTGCAGCTCGCCTGAAGAGGAAGCACCTACGTCAACCTCCCCAGCAGAGTGGACAAATGATCTCGGTATCCCACTAGCTCCTATGCTGGTCGGCCCGGAGCCTGGACACACGAAGAAAGTTCGGTTGGCCTCTGGTCGGAGCTTCCTTCTCCATGTGCCTGAAAACTACACGCCTGAGCGTTCCTGGCCGGTGCTGCTATCTTTCCACGGGTATACAGATTCTCCGGAGAATATGGAGCAGTACACCCAATTCAATGCCGCTCACGCCATCGTTGCCTACCCAGCGGGGGAGAAGGCCGCGTGGGCGCCAGCCCCCTACGCTGCTACTAGCGCTGAAGAAGACCTAGAATTCGTTCGCTCTCTCGTGGATAGTCTGCGTTCTACTTACGAGGTGGACGATAACGCCATCTATGCCGCAGGTCTGTCCAACGGCGGGGGGTTCGCAGCCTTCCTGGCCTGCCGGATGCCGGGCACCTTTCGATCTGTAGCGACAGTTTCGGCGGCATATTACGAAGGAATCCATACGAATTGTTTGGATAAACCTGTCGGCCGTTTGGATATCCACGGTACAAAAGATCCCGTAGTTAATTACGAAGGCGGAGTGCGCCACGATACTGCCTATTCTTCAGTAGCAGAGGTGCTTGGGCAGGATCAGCGGCGCAATGACTGTCGAGGGGACGTCGATTCCGTGCGCCTGACAAACGGTGCCACCAGAGAGACCTGGACTGCCTGTGAAGCACCGCTACAGCACATCCGCATCGAAGGCGGATCTCACGTATGGCCGGGCGGAAACAATGACACGAAAATCGAAGTCGGACAAGGATTCGCTACCGATGCAGTACTGGATTTCTTTGGCATCCCCGGGCGCCCAGAAGGCACCGAAGAGCACGGCGTGGCCTAGGGGCGTTACTGCGCGGTTTTGCTAGTCCAGGGTGAAGTGGTCAAAGGGCACATCGAGTGAGCGAACTCGTGCGAGACAGATATCTGCAACCGTGTCGAAGCCTGCTTGGCGCGCCGCACTGGAGGCCTCTGTGGGGGCGGGAATCTGCACCAAATGGAAAGAGCGATGGCCACCGTCCTCGCGGTTGAGCTCGACGACGGCTTGAGCGGTTGTCCCCGAGCCAGCGAAAAAATCAAGGACTACCGCGTCTGGCCCACCGGCGATGGCAATGAGGTGCTTGAGAAGCCGTACGGGTTTAGGGAAGTCGAAGACACCTGTGATGCCGAGAGCTTCTTCGGCATCGCGACGGCCTGTGCGTGTGACTCCGAATCGCTGCCCATCCAGGATGGAACGAGGTCGTGCACCCTTCTTTTCATAGTTTTTGGTGTAGACAAAACCACGCCTGAACACCAATTCTTCGTAGTGTTCAGCAACCTTGTCCTTGCCCCATCGCCAGCGAGCTACCTTTGATTTTCCTTCTGGTTGATGGGGCCAGTACTCGCGGCCGTCGGGGGCGACGATGGGGAAGTCCAGACTGGGTAGGTAGCCCAAAGTTTTAGAGTCCAATCGGACTAAGGAGTAGTTGCCCTTCTCGTCACTGTGGTTGTAGCGGGTCGAGGTCTGCGCCTCTACATCCACATTGAACCCAGGATTTGCTGGGGACTTGGCGTAACACAAGATGTATTCATGTTCTAGTACGGCATACTTCGAGTCATTCTTGCCAGTCCCGCCCTTCTTCCAAATGAGTTGGCCAGCAAAGCAATCTTCACCAAAAACTTCATTCAGAAGGAGGCGTAGATGGGCCGATTCTGATTCGCCGATTGACACGAGGATGAAGCCTGCGTCAGCAAGCGCCTCACGCGCCAGGATTAAGCGCGGCAGCATCATGGAAAGCCATTCTGCATGCCACTGCCCAAAATGCTCTGAGCGCATATCGCGGCGCTGTCGGAAGTTGTCACGATAGACAAAGTCTTTACCAGTGTTGTACGGCGGATCGATGTAGATGATGTCCGCGCGCATACCCCGCTCAATAAAGTCATTCAGTGCAGCTAGATTATCTGCCACGCTAACACTGTTGGGGGAAGAACCCCGGCCGCTGATGAGCTTTCGCTTGCTCACAGATTCTTCTTTGGCCAGCGCAGCAGCTTGTTCCTTGCCCGGCCATACAAGCCCAAAAACCGACCCCACATCGGTGGAAGCGCGCTCAACGGGGGATGGTGTGGTGACACGAGGGCGCGTGGCAGGAAGGAAATCAGGCGAGGAATGAGACGAAGGCATCGTGGCGATTAGTGTGTTGGTTATAGAGATTAAGGACCAAGGGGGGGCGTTGAACATCGGGCCCTTTACTCGTTTCCCGCGGCAAAGAGGGAAAAGAGCACAAAAGGATTGTGTCTTAGAGTACAGGCGTTCACAAATGAGAGGGTGATGGCACGTACCAAGTTGTTGAACGAAAAGGGGTAGATGGTGGGGGTGGGGCATTATAGAGATACTTAAAACTCTTAGAATCTAGTTTTCCAAAACTGCCATGCGCTGTTGACAGCGTTAATTTATAAACGCTGTGGCGAAGAACTCAGGGCGTCGGTACGGTGGGGGTGTGTTGGCGCGCACGCCGAAGGCAGCGACCGTAGAGCATCTGTTCGTTGCGTGGGGAGTCTAAGGAGGCTTCACGCAATAGTGAACACGGCTCTGGTGTAGGTGCCTTCGGGTGTTGGAAGCCAGCACTGTTAGAAACAGTAAAGCAAAGGAAGGACTGTAGAAATGGGTATTTTTGACAAGGCAAAGGATGCGCTGAACACCGATAAGGGTGAGCAGATTTCGGATAGCGCACTGGACAAGGGTGCAGACTTGGCTAAGGGAAAGCTGGGCGAGGACAAAGCAGATAAGATTGACTCTGTGCGTGACCAGCTTGATGAACGTATCGGCAACCAGGGTGCTGAGGCTCCCGAGGGCGATGAGCAGAAGTAAAGACTAGCCGCCTCTCCGGCATGGTAGCCTTGGGCGACTAGGGCATGCCCAGTAGTCTAAAAAGTCCTGTCCACAAAGTGGGCAGGACTGTATAAGTTTTACACTAATGTATAGTTCAACCTGTTTTGGTTCAGTTGCGGACTGATGCGGCCAGGAAGAAAACTGAGAATATTCTATAAAGTTTCCTATCTTGCGTTTATGGAATTAAAATTGACCTATTCCTGGGTAGGCTAATGACCGTGATTACTTCAGTAGATGTGGAACACGGTAACCGCCCCTCTCGGCAGCTACTTATTGAGCAAGCCGGCCGGGTCATTGCCAAGGCGGGTATTGATGAAGTCCGCCTGCGGGAGGTTGCAGATCAAGTCGATGTGCCTTTTGGGGAAGCACGGGCACTGTTTGCATCTGAGGCTGAGCTTGTTGAAGCTACTAAGCATTCGCTCAATGAAGCATTGACCTCAGTAGTTGATTTACATCTAGAACGCTTACCTGAAAACGCAACTGCAGTGGACAAGCTCCGGGCCACAGCTCTGTCGTATTTCTCTTTTGCGGTTGAGGATCCTTCCGCCTTCGCAGCATTTACTGCGGTCCACGCAACGCCGCAGGTGGGGCTGAAGGCGGAAGATTTTGGTGACCGAGGCGGGCGCGCCGAGACGTGCCCTATAATGCGGATGCTTTTTGAGCTGACTGAAGACGCTATAAGGGAATCTGGCGGCCGAGAGGTCGATGCAAAGGGGACTCTGCTTTCAGCGTTGTCTATCTTCTCGCATTTGCACGGCGTAACGCAGCTCGCTGCTGAAGGAATCTTGCGTTACCTTTCGCCAGCAGCCAAGAAGCAGACGTTTAGTGCTGTTATGGATACTCTCAGCGTTGGTCTTTACCCATTTTTTAGGGGTGAGCGAATTGAACGCACCATTCCTTATGGATTGGTGGGGGAGCAGCCGGAAGCGCTTTTGACAAAGGCTAAGGATCTTCCACGCACGACAGAAGAAGAGCAGCGTTCAGCGCTACTTCGGGGTGCTGTTGAGGAGATTCTTGATCGTGGTGTAACCGGACTGTACATCGGCGGAGCTGCGAATCGAGCAGGCCTCAGCGTTCAAGAGGCTGAACACCTGATTGAAAGTGATAAGGAACTAACTAACTACCTTGAGCGCTATCTGGACAAGATCAACTATGAGTTCATTTACCGTCAGGTGGCTGCATTGCCTGAAAATGCTAGTGCCGTATCCAAGATTAAGGCCACAGGTTATGGGTATGTCTCACATGCCCTGTATGACCCACAAGGTTTCGAGACGCTGATCAAGATTGCATCTGGGCCAATCGTCCCCATGTCATTCGAAGATAATTTCCTCCCGAATGCAAACAAAGCGGTCGAGCTCGAGCGCGACTTTAGCGAGTTTGGACGAGCTTTTGGCTTCATTATGTCTCTTGTGCGCGAGGTTATCGATGAGGTTGATGGACCACGCACCCCGTGGGTGCTTTTCACCCTAGTTATTTCGGTATGGGCGGGTGCTCATGGTCTTTCCATGTTGAGCACAAAGGGGCCATTGCGTGGTTATGACTCGGACTTCATTTTTGAAGTCCTCAGTCAGTATATGGATATCGAATTTGGCGGCATCATGCGAAGCCTTAGCGGTATGGCAAACTAGTTTCGCTCTCGTGACGGTGCGGCGTGCCTAGTTGGCCGCAACAGTTATCACGGCTAATCTCCACTTCCTTAAGGGGAAGCGGAGATTTTTCTTCTTAGTTCTTCCGTGTGAAGTTACTTTGTGGCGGGTGAGATATGCGTATTTTCTAGGTGCATTTGTGTAGCTCGTGGAGGAGAAAGCCCGCCGGGGTGGGAAGGCGCCGCTCCGATGCCGTCGTAGACCTAGAGCTCACCAGCCAGGCGCAGGCGCCGCATCTGGTTTTCGGTGAAGGTCCGTTCGGCCAGTGATTCGCCTGCACCGTCCTGCAGATGCACCACGACGTTAAGCCCGAGTTCCTCGAGGTCTTCTACGTCCTCGCGGTACATTGCCACCGAGCTAATGGTGCATTCCTCGGGGTTGATATCGGAGGCGAAGATCTCCTTGACTGCGTCGACGTTCGCGTGCTGGGCGGGCATAGCAAGCATGATCATGTCAATGTGGTGACTGTCCTTGACACGCTCCCAGAAGTCGACATCGGTGGCATCGCCTTCCACGACATTGAAGCCGCGCTCTTGGAGGTGGCGCACCCGGGCTGGATCATGCTCCACGCCTAAGACTTTCGCGCCATAGACCTCTGTGAGCTCCTTGTAACAGGAAAGTCCTAGGCGGCCGACCCCAAGGACCAAAGCATGGGCATCCCCCAGCTCGATCGGACGATCTTCCGGGTGAATCTTGTGCGGTGGGCGCGTAGGTAAGCGTTTGGCCACGTGCGTGGCCCGCGAGACGCTCTGTGGGTTGAAAATGGCGGAGATGACGAAGCTCAAGGACACTGCGAGAACCAATGAAAGTAGCCAGCGCTGATTCAGCCAGCCGTCTTCCACCCCGAGGGCAGCAATGATTAACGCGAATTCGGAATAATTGGCCAGGAGCAAAGACGCGAGGACGGAAGTACGGTTGCGCAGCCCTAGTGTCCACAGGATGGCCCAGTAGGCGATTCCCTGGACAGGCAAAAGCATTAGGAGCAGGCTGGCGTCAAGGAGGTGCTGCCACGTCGGGAGGCCCAGGAAGCCGATGTTGACGAAGAAGCCAACCAGCAGCAATTCTTTGAGTGTGAACAGTGAATGGCTGAGTTGTTCCGCCCCAGGGGAGCGAGAGAGAACCACGCCCATGATGAGAGCACCCAGACTGCCCGAGAGTCCGACCCATTCGAAAAGAGCATAACCAGGCAGAAGGGCCATCACGATGCCGAATAGTGCGCCCAGCTCACCGTGGCCGAGCTTGTACCAGCGGCGCGTTGTCAATGCCAGTAGCGGCACGATGAGTACAAGCAAGAGGGCAGTCAAGCTGGGCGGCTCCCCGCGGAGAATGCTCATGAAGGCAACAGCGATGATGTCCTGCATAATGAGTACGCCAATACAGATATTTCCGTACAGGGCTTGTTCATCGCCGCGGTCCTGCAGGATTTTTAAGACCACGATGGTGCTTGAGAAGCTCAGTACCAGGGCGATGTTGACAGCTACCGAAAAGCTCGTAGGTCCAAATACACCAAGAGCCCCGAGTGCTGTAATGAAGCCCGCTCCGAGCAGAGTCATCACGAGTACATGTGCGCTGGCTGTCAGCCACACAGCTTTATCAGTTAAGGCCCTGAGATCGAGGCGTAACCCGATTGCGAAAAGCATGAGAGTAACGCCAATGTCCGCGAATAGATTTAATGCTTCGACATGCTCGACTCCGCCGGCGTTGAGCGCAAAGCCAGCGGCGAGAAATCCAATAAGTGGAGGCAGGCGCACTGCCCACGCGATGAGGCCGCAACCAAACACCACAGCGAGGTAGGTCAACAACAATTCCATGAATTGTAATAGTGCCTCAACCCAGGTTATAGCCCTAGTTAGAAACGCTCTTTAGCCCATGAGGGGGAGAAACATAGGGGCAGCGCTGCTTGGCGACGACACATTAGGCACTTTGAAGTTCTGAGTTACGGTGGACTAGCCGGCTAGTCCACCTCAGGATGGGAAAGGAAAACGTGAGAAAAGGCTGGCCAGAATCGCTCTGACCAGCCATAATACTGTCGGACTAACAGGATTTGAACCTGCGACCCCTACACCCCCAGTGTAGTGCGCTACCAAACTGCGCCATAGTCCGCCGTCGCACTATTTCGTGCAACTGCTACAGATTACACCAGCGGTATTCGCTTCGACAAATCCCAGCTCAACCTCTGTTTTAAAGGCTCTAAAACTCTCCGGTGGAATAGACCCACTGCCCGCCTTGGCGGCGAAAAGAGGAGCGCTCCCGTTGAGAGCCCTTGGCAGCTCCCTTATAGAAAGCCTCGAATTCAACGATGCCGGTCTGGTCCAAGGGGCCGCCCGCGACGGTGTCGATAATGTCGAGGCGATAAAAGCGAATGCCGGTTTCGGCGAGGTCGAGGCGCTCCGGGCGGGTTTCGGGGTCCCAGGTGCGCAGCAAATAATCCTCGTCGCCGGTGACGAAAGCGCTGAAACGCGAGCGCATCAGGGCCTCCGCTGAGGGGGCGGGTGTGCCGGTATGGTAGCGCGAGCAGCACTCGCCGAAGCTTAGGCCGGTACCGCAGGGGCAGCGGGCGCCAGGATCAAGTGGGTTAAGAACAACCATGGGCGGCTTATTCTGCAGTGGTTGCCACGGCGGTGGCGATGTCCACAGCGAGGAGGGAGTCGATGGTGGTGGAAGCGGCGGCGTCGGCAAGCGCGCGTTGTTGATCGGCACTCAGAGAGCCAGGAAGCGTCACCATACGTGTGAAACGAGATTCGGATTCTTGGCTAACCCTGACAGATACCGCTTCGAGCACCTTCGCGTCCATTTTCTGCGCCTTGCCCGCTTCTTTGATGGCCTGAGTGCTTGCCGTAGCCACAGCGGACATAAGAAGGCCTTCCGCGGTGAAACCTTGGCCTTTGCCGCCGTTCTTTTTCGTGCGGTCAGCGCTCACCGATCGGTCATTGTGGCGCACGACGACGCCCATCCTGGTTCCAACTGCCGGGATTGCAAGCGCTGAGTCCTCAGCAACTGGGGTGGGAATGTTCTCCGGAACAATGAACTGCTCCGCCCACGCCCCGATGAGGTCGGCGGCACGGGCTGCCGCGCCCTGCTTAGTCACCAGGTGATCGGCCTTATCCAAGGCGACGAGGGACTTGGGATAGCGCGTGGTCCGGAAAATATTTTGCGCGTTATCAATGCCCACCGTTTGATCAATGGGGGAATGTAGCACCATGAGGGGCTTGCGCAGGCGCGGAAGATAGTCCTCCGGGTTGGTCTCAGCAAGGTCTTCGAGGAAGAGGCGCGAAATGGTCAGTGCCCGGCCTCCAAGGGTGACCTCGACTTCACCGTTGGCGTCGACCTCGCCGATCTTGTCGGCGTAGTGCAGCACGGAGTGTGCAGGATCGAAGGGGGCGCCGATGGTGGCCACGGCCTTGAGGGAGCGAATGTTGTTGGCCGCGGCCAGAGCGGCAGCCCCGCCCAGTGAATGGCCCATGAGTAGCTGCGGTGCGGAATAGTTCTGTGCTAGCCAGTCAGCGGCGGCCTGGATATCGGCAACATTCTGGCTGAAACATGTGTCCGCAAAATTTCCTTCGGATTGGCCTAGGCCAGGAAAATCAAAGCGCAGGGTAGCGATGCCAAAGTTAGTCAGCTGTTTGCTCACACGGGCAGCGCCCGGGGTATGGCGCGAGCCGGCAAAGCAGTGCGCGAAGATGGCGAAGGCTTGCGGAGGGGAGTCAGGGAAGTCGATGGTTCCGGCCATCGTGGTACCGGTGCTGGAGGGGAGCGACACGTTCACGGATTGCATGACCATAAGGATATAAGGGCGAACGCACGCCTGCGAACCGGGGTTGACTAGAGTCGATAGAAGACCTGTATGACGCACAAGGATGGAGGAGTGCTCATGGGCGCATTCGATTGGTTCTGGAAGGCAATGGGCGCGCAGTCCGAACGCAACAACAAGAAGTCGAAAGCCGTTGTGACGGCCGCAGATTCCGCGGTAGAGGATATCGCGAACCTGTCGGATGCAGAGGTTGCCGCCACCGCACGGGAGTGCGTGAAGGACGGCAAGATCGCGGATAAGTCCCGCTTCCTCGCAGCCCTAGCCGTGGCCAGCGAACGCAAGCTTGGCATGCGTCCCTTTACTGTCCAGTCCCAAGCTGTGCTGCGTCTTCTTGAAGGCGACGTTATCCAGATGGCCACTGGTGAGGGAAAGACGCTGGTGGGAGCCATGGCCGCGACGGGTTTTGCGCTGACCGGCAAGCGCGTGCACCTGGTGACAGTGAACAATTATCTAGCAGCGCGCGACGCTGAATGGATGCGCCCGCTCGTGGAGTTCTTTGGACTCACGGTGGCCCCGGTAACGGAGAAGCTCGGCCCGGAAGAACGCCGCGCGGCTTACTTATCCGACATCATCTATGCACCAGTCAATGAGCTCGGTTTCGATGTGCTACGGGATAACCAGATCACGTCCCGCGAGCAAACGGTGCAAGCGCGCGCGGATGTGGCGTTGGTGGATGAAGCGGATTCTGTGCTTGTCGACGAAGCCCTCGTCCCCCTCGTCCTCGCCGGAAATCGCCCCGGTGAGGAATCTACGGGCCACATCACCAACGTGGTTTCCCGGCTGCGAGAGGAGCAGGACTACGTTATTGCGGAGGATGGGCGCACGGTAGCGCTCACCGAGGAGGGCGCGGCACGTGTGGAGCACGAATTGGGACTCGACTCGCTCTACTCGGAGGAGAACATCGGCTCCGTGCTGGTCAAAGTTAACTTAGCGCTGCACGCTAAGGCACTGCTTATCCGCGATATTCACTACATCATCACGGACGGAAAATTGCAGCTTATCGACGCCTCCCGCGGCCGCGTAGCGGAACTGCAGCGCTGGCCGGATGGCCTCCAGGCCGCGGTGGAGGCCAAGGAAGGCCTAGAGGTGTCAGAAGGAGGGCGCATCCTCGACACCATTACGCTCCAGGAGCTCATGCGGCGCTATCCGCTAGTGTGCGGCATGACCGGAACCGCAGTGGAGGCAACAGACCAACTGCGTCAGTTCTATGACCTGCACGTCTCGGTCATCGACCGCAACAAGGAACTGCAGCGCTTCGACGAACCTGACCGCATTTATGCCTCCGTGGATGAAAAATCCCGTGCCATCGTCAATGAAATCGTGGCAATCAATAGCACTGGCCAGCCGGTACTCGTGGGTACCCACGATGTTGCTGAATCAGAAGACCTCGCCGAAGCCCTACGTGAACAGGGGATTACGGTCAACGTCCTCAACGCAAAAAATGATGAGGACGAGGCGCGCATCGTTGCGGAAGCAGGCGACGTGGGGCGAGTGACTGTGTCTACCCAGATGGCGGGCCGCGGCACCGATATCAAGCTGGGCGGCGCGGATGAGTCTGACCGTGAAGCCGTTGTTGAAAAGGGCGGTTTGGCAGTGCTCGGCACCTCGCGGCACCGCTCCTCCCGTTTGGATAACCAGTTGCGCGGGCGTGCAGGCCGCCAAGGAGATCCGGGCATGTCGCTCTTTTTCGTTTCCTTGGAGGATGACGTGGTCAAACAGGGCGGGGAAGATGAATCCTTGTCCGCGCGCCCCGATGCCGATGGGCTCATCGATTCCAAGCGCGTCCGGGACTTCATTGCACACTGCCAACGCGTGACGGAAGGGCAACTGCTGGAGATTCACGCGCAAACCTGGAAGTACAACCAGCTACTCGCGGACCAACGCATCATTATCGATGAGCGCCGTGCCAAGTTGCTCGACACTGATCAAGCCTGGCAGGAGTTGGCTGAACGGGCGCCCGAACGCGCAGCCGAGCTTGGCGACGTCCCCGCGGAAGCTCGTGAGCGGGCTGCCCGCGAGATTATGCTGTACCACCTAGATTTGGCGTGGGCCGACCACCTAGAGCTGATGGATGACGTTCGTGAATCCATCCACTTGCGCGCCATCGCCCGCGAGACGCCCATCGACGAATACCACCGCATCGCGGTGCGTGAATTTAAGGACTTGGCGCAGCGGGCAGTTGATGACGCTCTTGATACTTTTAAGACTGTGCTTATTGATTCTGAGGGTGCCCACCTCGAGGATCATGGGCTGTCTCGACCGAGCGCCACATGGACTTATATGGTCTCTGATAACCCACTATCTGGGGGCGGAAATTCCGTGCTCAAGGGCATAGGAAACATTTTCCGCTAATGTAAATGCGCCAGAGGTGACTCGCGCGGACAGCGGAGTCGCTAATATGGAATGAGTCAACATCGATCCGACCCTTCGGAGGTAAAAATGAGCGAGAATACCGGAACGCCGGAACCGCAGGCAGAGACTACTTCTGTCTTCCGCGCTGATCTTCTCAAGGAGATGGAAAACGGCACCGCGGCGGGTTCTGACGCCTCCGTTGCCGGCGCTGAGAACCTGGCAGAGGGCCAGGCGCTGCTCGTCGTAAAGCGCGGTCCCAACGCTGGCGCACGCTTCCTGCTGGATCAGCCGACCACTACCGCCGGACGCCACCCAGAAGCAGACATCTTCCTTGATGATGTCACGGTGTCCCGCCGCCATGCCGAGTTCCGCTCCAAAGACGGCCAATTTGAGGTTGTCGATGTCGGATCGCTCAACGGCACTTACGTCAACCGTGAGCCACGCAATGCGCAGGTGCTGGAAGTAGGCGATGAAATCCAGATCGGTAAGTTCCGCCTGGTTTTTATTGCCCCTAAATAAAAGCAGTTCTAGTTAGCAGGAACTAACGGGTGCGAGGGGGAGTAGGTTTATCTCGCACCCTGCCCACGTTCCCGCTGTGTCCAAGTGAAACCGTGTAGAAAGCAGTAGTAGTCCTATCGTGAGTGCGCAGAAGTCCACCGCCGCTGCCGCAGCAGCGTCTTCCGTGGCCAAGAAGACCAAGCCTGCTAAGCAGAAGCCCATGTCTATTGGCGTAACGCTGAAGCACGTTCAGAAGCAATTTCCGGACGTGACGGTGTCGAAGATTCGCTTCTTGGAGTCTGAGGGGCTGATTACTCCGGAGCGCACCGCAAAGGGCTACCGTCGCTATTACCAAAAAGACTTGGACCGCCTGCGCTACATTCTGACTGCGCAGCGTGATCACTACACGCCGCTCAAGGTCATTCGGGAACAACTGGATGCGATGGACTCGGGGCAGGTGACCGCTATTGTCTCCTCCCAGGCTGAGGCCCTTATCAGCGCTGAGCAGCTACGTGCGCCGGTAGTTACCCGGCTTACCGACGCCGACGTGGCCGACCAAGCCGGAACAACGCAGGAAAACATCGCGAAACTGGTCTCGGTGGGCCTGATCAAGCCGGATCCGGCGGGCTTCTTCGACACGGATGACGTGTCCATTGTCTCCGCGGCCGTGGCGCTGGAGTCCTTTGGGCTCGAGGCTCGGCAGTTGAAATCGCTGCGCAATGCTGCCCGACGCCAGGCGGACATGATTTCGCAGGTGGCAACGCCGGTCGCGCATTCGAAGTCTGATACCGCCCCGCAACAGGCGGAGGAGCTGTCACAGCAGATGGCGGCCCTGGTTTTATCGCTCCACGGGACGTTGGTCAAGACCGAGCTTCGCGACGAATTCCGGCCTTAAAACCTGATGCCTGGCTCGCGATGGAATGTGGCCTAACCCAGGCTTCGTGTCGCCTTCTCGTGCCACTCCGAGTATCTTTACGCTGCCTAGCTGGCCCGAGAACCATGTGCAAGAAAAGTGTGTAAAAGTGGGTCCCATGACTACTGAAGTACTGAAATTTTTAGGAATCCATCCCGTCGGACCCGAAAACAATCTGTGCGCTCTTTTCTACTGGGAAGAGACGGACCGGCACGTGCCAGTGTGGGTCTCACCGATTGATGGGGCGCGCGTGCTGCAAGTCCTCGAGCGCCATTTCAACGCGCGGCCAAGTACCTACGAGCTGCTCATCGCCTTCGCGGACCAGCTCGATGGCATCGAGCACATCTGCGTCTCCGAGTACCGCAAAGGCGTTTTCATGGTTGATCTTGTGGACGGAACCGGCGAAGAGCATGATGCCCGTATGTCCGATGCACTCGTCCTGGCAGACCACTATGGGCTACCCATCCATTTTGAAAAGGATGTGCTCGACGAGGTGGCCATCTACATTAGCGACGAGGACCTTAAAGAGTATTACGACCTAGAGCGCGAGGCGGAATCCCCGGAAACCTTTCCAGAGAAGCGCATGCGCGACTTTCAAGAGCGAGCTGCTCAGCAGAAAACGCAGGAAGATGATGGCTTCGAACAGATGATGCGTGATTCTGGCATATCGGAGGAGGACTTGCTCGGAGGAGAGGAAGAGGAGGACTAGCCCCTTCACTGCGAGGAGCCTAGGTTCCGCGTAGTTCAATAGCGGACATATGTTCTAAACCGATCTTTGATGGACAGAGCGGCGCCTTTGCGGGCGCCGCTTTTCTCGTGCTGTCAGTGAAAATTTTTAATGACACGCGTGTGACTAATGATGACAAAGTGAATCAAAAAGTCTAAAGTTCTACTAGAGGTTCACCGATGACGACCCTTGACGCCGTCGCTGACGTGTCCTTTAATAGAAAAATAGAACTCCCCTCAAGTATCACTGGAGTAATTACGTGAGCAGTAAGAATAATCGTACTGAGTCCAGCGCCCTGCCGCTCGACGAGATTGCCGCCAACACCTACGTTCAGGAATCTCTCTTCGATGTAGGGCCTGATGAGGAGCTGGGCTACCGCGTTCCCATCGCGTGTCAGGTAGCTGGAATCACCTATCGCCAGCTGGACTACTGGGCGCGCACCGACTTGGTTAAGCCCTCGATCCGTACTGCCCGCGGTTCCGGTTCCCAGCGCTTGTACTCCTTTAAAGACGTGCTGGTCCTGAAGATTGTCAAGCGCCTTCTGGATACCGGAATCTCCCTCCAGAACATCCGCCTCGCCGTGGAGTCTTTGCGCGACCGCGGCGTCAACGATCTTGCTGAGCTCACCTTGGTGTCGGACGGCACCACGGTCTACGAGTGCCGGTCTAACGACGAAGTTATCGACCTGCTGGCCGGCGGCCAAGGCGTGTTCGGCATCGCTGTGCCGGGTATTCTCAAGGAACTCTCTGGTACCATTACTTCCTTCCCAGCCGAGCGTGTTGTAGAGGAAGAAGACATCGACGTTGTCATTGGCCTCGACGAGCTGGCCGCTCGCCGCAAGCGCAAGACCTCCTAAAACGCCTACCACAGGAAGCCGCCGCCGCTCCTCCTCCTGCGCACTGCAGCTCACGTCAGTGCTGTTGAGGATGCGGCGGCTTTTCTTCTCTGCAGCCCTGCACCCACATGACGGTTTTACGTGCCCGCACACCGTCGCTTCAAGCAAGGCCGCGCATCCTCCAGGTGCGTACCTAAATTATTACGCCCCAGCGGCGCTCGCGATGCTTTCTTGTGCATTGGAAGGATTCGAGACAGTGGAATAATCGTCTGCGAGTTTTTCCAACTCTGTGTCCTTTTCGCCATCACCGATATGGACCACACTCAAACTAACGCCTTCACCGCGAGCGTTCTTGGCTGCCTCCGCAAAGCTTGCGTCATCCATATCCTGTTGGGTCCCAGTGGTAATCAGCACGACGCGAGTGTTTTCGCCACTACCAGCTGTTTGATCCGTGGCGTTATCGAGTGCCGCAACGACGGCGCTGCGTGTTTGTGGTACACCGCCGGTGCCGAACTGCCCCACGGCAAAGGCGACGTTCTCGGCGTCGCCGTAAGCAACATTTTGACGGAAGCCCACGATGGCTGTTGCGGAAATGGGGGAGGAATAGTTCCAGAGAGCCACTTGGCTTCCCTTCGCGCCGACCGCCGTTGCCGCCTCCGCCACGCCCTGAGTGACAGCATCGAAGTACGGCGCAAGGCTGTCGGATGTATCGAGCAGGAACAGCGTATTTGGCGCGACATCTTCAGGGGCCTTGTCTTCCGAGCTGGGCGCGGCCGAAGAAGGCTGCTCTGATTCCGAAGACGTGGCGGATTCCGGAGTCTTGGCCGCAGTGCTGGTGGGGGCTTCCTCAGTGGAAGTCGCAGCGGTTGTGTCCGCAGCCTCTGTTTCAGATTTTGAGGAATCTCCCTCTCGGAAAAGGAAGAAACCGCCGATGGCCAGCGCCAACACCGCCAGGACGGCCACGATGATGACCCACGGTGCAAATGCGTAGTTATTTTTTCCATCCGAGTGCCGGGCCATCTCTTTCCTTCCGCGCTGAGGTCTCGGGGCCGCGCACTGCGTCCCGACGGGTCACATCAATGGTCTCTCATTGTAGCGCTCAGCGCTGCTCTAATTAGGGAGACAAGCCGCGCGCGGAGTGGCTCGGAGGCGTCGGCAAGCGCGCGTTGGCGTCGCACGTACTCCGACTTTCCCTCGGGCGTTTCGATAGGAACGACACCAAAACCCCATTCGCGACAATCGTAGGGAGAGGCCTCCATATCGAGCGTGCGTGCGGCGACGGCCAGACGGAAGGTGTCAAGAAACAACTCACCCGGCACCAGAGGCCCCAATTTCCACGCCCACTTATAGAGATCCATGCTCACATGGACGCACCCTGCTTGGTCGTTTTCCGGCTGGTCTTCGCGGTTCAGCACCGTGAGATTGAGCGGACGCGCGGGCTCCGTAAAGAAACGGAAGGCATCGTAATGGGTGCACTTGATGCGGTGCTTGTCGACGACCTCATTCGTCCCCTCCGCCCCTAACCGCAACGGCAGGTCATGGCGAGGAGCATCAGTGTGGTAGACCATGGCCCATTCATGCAGCCCAAAACAATCAAATTGGGTGGGGTTGCGTGTAGTCTTTTCCAGTAGGTCAAGGATGTAGCGCACGGTACCGCCGCGGCGCTCGAGGAAGGCCTCGGTGTCTACCGCAATTCCCTCAGCAGTGCGGTGGTAGTAGCGCCAGTCGCTGTGTGGAGCATCCCCTGCCAGGGTGATGCCTACCCCCGGGTGCCAACGCCGCAGATGCGAAGGGCGAACAGGGTAGTACTCGAAGAGAAAGTCGTAGACAGGGTGGTAGGAACCAGGGTGCCGAAAGCGCTTGAGGAACTCATCTGCTGATTCCTCATGCTTGCGCATTCGAGCTTGCCAGTCTGTGGTCTGCAGAATCATCGTTGACCTGCGTTTCCCCGTCGGCGGCGCGAGTTACGGTGGCGCTGGCCTTGGAGGCCCGCCCGCTGACGCGATGTCTGCTTCTTAGATGGTTGCTGGTGTGGTGGGCCGAGCGGTTCGCCCTTTGGCTTGCGTGCACCGGTCATCTGGGCAAGCTCAGGACTGCTGGCAGGGTTGGCGCGGTCGCTGATGTCGAGGTCGGTGTGTTTGACCCCCGCTTTCGCGATGAGTTTAGCCACCTCGTCGCGCTGTTCATCAGTGACGAGCGTGACAACGGTGCCTGAATCTCCACCGCGCGCCGTGCGGCCGGAACGGTGCAGGTAGGCCTTGTGTTCCGCGGGCGGGTCAACGTGGACGACGAGGGAAACGTCCGCGATGTCGATTCCCCGCGCGGCGATGTCGGTGGCGACGAGCACAGGAACGCTGCCGTCGGCGAAGCCCTCTATAGCCTTTGTCCGTGAGCCCTGGCCCTTATCGCCGTGGAGAGGCAGCGCATTGATACCGACTCTGCGGAGCTTTTTGGCTTGCCTGTCGACGCCGTGCTTAGTGCGCATGAACATGATGGTCTTGCCTTTGCGTGCACCTAGGCGCAGGACGACGTCGTTGCGCGCCTCACGCGTGCCGATATATATCAGGTGGTGTTCCATCGTGTCCACGGCGGCCTCGACAGGCGCGGTGGAGTGAGTTACGGGCTCGTGCATGAACTGCTGGACCAGCTTGTTGACTTCACCGTCGAGGGTGGCGGAGAAGAGTAGGCGTTGGCCGTCTGGTGGGGTGAGCTTAAGTAGTTTGCGCACTTGGGGGAGAAACCCCATGTCCGCCATCTGGTCGGCCTCGTCGAGGGCAGTGATAGCGACGTGGTCGAAGAAAAGCTTGCCCTGGTCGATCAGATCCTGTGCTCGCCCCGGTGTAGCAACGAGCAGGTCGACCGGGCGCGCGAGTGAGCGAATGTGGTTGTTGATGTTGACGCCTCCGACTACCGCAAGCACACGCAGGCCGAGGGCAGCTGCTGGTTCTTCCAGGCGCTGCTGGATCTGGGTTGCCAACTCGCGTGTTGGTGCCAGAACGAGCCCACGTGGGTGCGCGGGGCGGGAAACACCAGATTTTGCCAGCCGGGACAACATAGGAAGACCGAACGTAAAGGTTTTCCCCGAACCGGTGGGGCCGCGGCCGAGGACGTCCTTGCCGGAGAGGGTGTCGGGGATCGCGGCTTCTTGGATAGGGAAGGGGGTCGTGATGCCCTGCTTATCTAGAACACGGACAACATCGCGGGGGAGGCCGAGATCGGCGAAAGTACTCATCGGATGGCAGTCTAATGCGCTGCACCGTCAGATCGAAAAGCTATGACGGGGAACGGGCCTCGCATCCTGCATTTTTCACAATATTGTGACGTGGTTCTCTGTTAGATTGATCGGCATGACGAACCCTTTCGCTAACCCGCAACAACCGCCCGGTGGATTTGGACAGAACCCACAGCAAGGCCACCCAGCGCACAACCAAGCAGCACCTGGATTTAACAATCAGAATCAAGGGCCTAACGCCAGCGGACCGGCAATGCCGCAGCCGCCGGAAAAGAAGTCGAGCTCGAAGAAGGTGCTGTGGATTGTACTGGCAGTAATCCTTGTACTCGCTATTATCGCAGCCGTCGCAATCTTTGCTGCGGTTTCCTTCTTCAAGGATGTCGCAGCTGACTTCGACGAAGCACCACGAGACGTCGCGGCTTCTGATGACACGTATTGGAATAGTACATACGACGCTGATGATGTCGACAGGATCCGAGCCTCCGAGGTATCTGCTCCGGTGCCCGAACCGCTTATTGGGCTTTCGGACGAGTGCTATGAGGACACATCTTTCTTTGGGCAGTCGGACTATCTGGGCTTGGACGTGCAGTGGGTTCCGACGATCTCTTGTATTTATGGCCCGGACAGGGAGTTCGTGGCTCAGTACACAGAGAACGCGGATGCGATTCGCGATACAGAAAGCGTTGGGCTAAGCGATTCCGTTGAGGACTTTACTTCGGCCCGTGGCTCGCAGATTGCCGCCTTTGGGGAGGCAGAGGAGTACGTGATTGCGGAAGTTCTCGAGGATGGCGACGCGGTCATTGAGTACGTCATGGATGGTTATGACGACAACGGGGAGGAAGCTGATTTGAATGATCTAGCAACCTATCTTGTGGGTGCGGGCATCCTTGAGCTGACTCCGGGAGGCCCGCCGGTGGATGCCTAACTTTTAGCGCCGCACCTCCCATCCATCCGCCGGCTGCACAGCCCGCGAGCGCGCATTTGTCATCCGCAGGCGGTGTGGATAGCCGGGATAGCAGGCAGTAAATCTCTCGGCCGCTCCTGCTTCAGGTCGATTGCTTTCGAGAACTAGCTTGAAAGTGTTTCGCTGCGGTGGGGCATCGCACGGTCGACTTGTTGTCACACACCACGGGTATCCCGTTAATCTTTCGGTTGGCGGGTCTCGTTCTTTAAGGGCTTAAACCCGGCCTTACTGTCACTGCCGTTGCATCTGGGTGGCGGGTTTCTCCTTTAAGGGCTTAAGAGTCCCGGTACACCCCGCTGCATTTTGTGGCGCATTAGCCGTGGTCAGGGATCCCCGCGTGCCTTGTTGTGGTTTGTGGGTGGTGTTGTCTGAAGGATCGCCGGTGTGCCCGCGAACCTTCCCTCGGTTGGCGGGTAGCGGTGTTGGTGCAGGTGGTAAGCCGTTTCCTTTCAGTCGTTGTTGTGTGTGGTGGCTGGGGTTAACTGCTGTCGGGTGGTTCCTCTGGTGGCTGTTCTGCTTTTTCGGTGTTGAGTCTGGCTAGTGCTTCTTGGTATTCCGGCATTGCGGTTATCGGTGCACCCCAGGGTGGGATGAAGCTAACCCCGGTGTTAAGTCGGTACATGTAGCCACGTCCGGTAGGCCTTGAAGGGTCATCGTCGTTAATACCGTTGTGGTAGGCACACAGGAAGGTCAGGTTTTTGATGTTGGTAAAGCCACCTGCTTGCCAGGGGATGAGGTGGTGGACTTGGCAGTAATCGGCTGGTTTGTTGCAGCCTGGTCTTGAGCAGGTGTGGAATTCCGCGTGCAGGCTAAGGCGTTGGTTGAGGTTTGCTCCACGTTCTAGCCGCCAGGTGTTGATGGGCCCGTCAAGAGGGTGGACGAGGGTGGCGTAGCCTATTTCGGCAAACTTGTGGGTGAGAAACTCTGCGCCTGTCATGCGCGCGCCGTTAGTCAGGTTGAGCTGGATTTCGTCCCCGTCGCCGTTAATGATTTGGTCCAACTCATTTAATGTGATGATGACTTGGGTGCGCACGGCCGGCTTTGTACCGCTTGCTTGGTTGAAGAAGACGTCGTTGGCGGCTTTAAGAAGGTCGGTGGTGTTGGTGGATTCTAAGACGGCGCGCATGTTGGCAATCGTGGTGGCGTCATCGGTGATGGAGAGCGTGTTGGGGCCTTGTTCCCGGTAGGTGATGCGCACGCCTGGTTTGGCGGTTCTTTTAGCACGCAGTTCTTTAAGCCGTGCGGCGGCAACATGTGGGATGCGGTGTGCGGGTGTGGCGGCGAGTTTGATTCTTAAGTTCCAGGCATCCAGGGTCTTTT